>CAZCZF010000031.1:0-20020 GCA_964503025.1 uncultured Vampirovibrio sp.
TATTATATTCCACATGTATATAATTTATAACGCTTTTTGGAACAAATTGTTACAATTTGTTATAAAGTAGCAAAAATTTTCTAAAATGTGTTTTATATAGTATATAAGTGTAGTTAAATTGAAGTGCATTCAAAAATGGTAAATTCGTATTATTACAATGGCAACCAATACATTCCGCGCAATTCGATCGACAGCAGTAAAGGTTTTATCCTTGCAAGTATTGCTTCATCAGCTATTATGTCGACTTTGCCGTTATGTGGCAAGCCTTTTGAGTCACAATTAGCAAAAGAACATGCAAACAATTATTTATATAAAGACGCATTTGAAAAGTCCGTTAAACTAAGCGGTTTAGATAAGAAAGGGGTTCAAATAATTCCAATGCAATTCAGTCGATATGCAAACGATTATTCTCTCGGTAAAAATGCGGCTTATGTTCCGAAAGAAAGGACTGTTCGTATTAATACCGATAAAATTTCAATAGCCGGATTTCACGAATTAGGGCATGCAATGAATGATATTACAGGAAAATTGGGAAAAGTTTTGAGCAAAACTCGTTGGCCGGGAAGAATATTAGCAGGCTGGATGGGTACGATAGCATTGTTTTCCAGACCAAAACCTAAAGACGCTCCAAAAAATAAATTTGATTTTGTAAAAGATAATTGCGGTAAGATTGCATTTGCTTGCATGCTACCTACGGTTTTTGAAGAAGGAATTGCAAGCTACAAAGGAATTAAACTCGCCAGAAAAACAGGACTTTCCGAGCCACTGATAAATAACATGAAAAAACTTTATAAAAAAGCATTAGCAACATATATCGGACACGCCGTTACCACCGGACTTGCTGTAGGTGCTGCCGGTATGATTATGGATAAGTTTACTCGTCCTAAAAAAATCGAAAATGATGACGTATACTACTCATATCTATTTAGCTAAAAATTCGTTTATTTGATGATTATTGGAATCAAAAACTCTGAGAGTAGCCCGTTTTCCGTTTTTGTAATCTGCATAGAAAGTGTTTTTTAACCTATAATCCGTAGTATAAACAGTTTCTTTTGATTTTTCATCATTTATATATTCGTTAAGAATGGTAACACTTTCCTCAGGTTTTTTAGGATTGTAATAAGTAAATCTTGCAATATTATTATTTTCGTATGCAATAGTAATATTTAGTGCGGTATTTCCGTTTTCGTCATAAAAAATATGCTCATCGCTCCAATTTCCGCCACCTTGGTGCAAAGATTTTCTAATTGACAAAACTTTGTCATTTCCATTTGTCAGCTTGTATTTTACAGGCTCATCAGGAGTGTAGTACCAATGTTCAATAAATTTAATACTTTCGTTTTCATTTAAAGTTTTATGAGAAGTCGGAACCATTACATCGCCTTCAATTAGTTGATAATCCCAAATTTCTTTTTCAGATTCTTCGTTGCTCATCTTGTGAGGGAAATTTGTTTCTTTTTTTATTTTTGTGCCATCGAGTGAAATGCTGATAATTTCGACATCATGGCGCGTAAAACGTGCTTCTTCATCGTTTGCGTCTTTTATTACGATTATTTTATCATCAGTTTTGTCAATATAATACACATTCGCATTTTGCATAATATTTTCAATAGTCTTTTGTGCATTTAGCGAAAGTGTTGCCAATTGTGTGATTGCCCCAAAAGGAAGTGTTCGCGTTTCTTCCGAATCGTACATATTTATTCTTTGAGTTTTATTTAATTCTTGCTGAACGGGTTTTACTGTTGCATTACCGGTAGTCGATTGGACTTTTTCCTTTATTTCCCGCGGAATATCTGTCGATTGCGGTTCGTTTTTAGTTTGAATATTTTTTTGGTACAAAAAAGTTGCACTTGCCACACAAGCAATCAAGGCGCATAAAATTCCCCCAATGAAAAATTTTTTACCGTTCATATACTACCTCTTTTTATACAATAATTATAGTCCTGTTTGATGTAATTATCAATCTTTATGTTAAAATAATGATATGAATATTATGGATATTTTAAAGGGAAAAATTGTGGTATCTTCTCAAGCCATGCCGGATGAACCGCTTTATGAAGAAGTTTGTATGACGGCAATGATGAAATCGGTTGTTAACGGTGGTGCTGCGGGGTTACGGGTTGCAGGAGCAAGAGATGTGAGGAATGCAAAAACACTGGGAATTCCGGTAATCGGGCTTACGAAACCTAACAAGCTTCCTGATAACTGGAAAGAAGTTGTATATATTACACCGAGTTTGAGTGATGTACAAGGATTAATTGATGCGGGTGCAGATATAGTGGCTTTTGACGGGACTTCAAGACCTCACGATAATTGCAATTTGGAAGAAATCATTAATTTAATTCACAAGTACGGAATACTTGCAATGGCAGATATTTCAACCTTAGAAGAAGGGGTGAACTGCGCAATACTTGGTGCAGACATTATTTCAACAACCCTTGCAGGTTATACGCTTGAATCCGGTGAACCGACAGTTGGACCGGATTATGAGTTATTGAAAAAATTAATAAAATCGGTAGACAAACCTGTTGTCTTGGAAGGCAGAATTTGGGAGCCTTGTGAGGTTAGGAAGGCTTTTGAACTTGGTGCACACTGTGTGGTTATAGGTTCTGCAATTACAAGACCGCAGTTGATTGTGAAAAGGTTTGCAGGTAATTAAAAAGTGACGATTTTTTTTCGTTGGAGCGGTATAAAATGAAAGTATTAGCATTTGATATAGGCGGAACTAAAATTTACAGCACAATTATAGACGAATTTGGTAAAATTGTTGCTGAAGTAGACAACTTTGCAACTCCAAAAACATTGGACGGAATAAAGAATGTTTTAAAAACTCAAATACAAAAACATGAATCGGAAATTGATGTTATTGCAATTGCAACAGCGGGAGCCGTAAATAATGAAAATACAGCGGTAATCGGTTCTACGGGAAATCTTGTTGAAGGGTATTACACAATTGATTTTCAGAGTTTGAGTTCCAAAAAAGTTTTTCTTGAAAATGATGCCAATGCGGCAGCTTGGGCTGAATATAAAATAGGTGCTTCAAAGGGGACAAAAGTTTCCGTTATGTTAACTTTAGGAACAGGGGTTGGTGGCGGAATCATAATTAACGGCAAATTGCTGAAAGGGAAATCCGGTGCAGCAGGTGAAATGCATTTTAGGATGTATCCTGATAAGCGCAGAAAATGTACTTGCGGAAATTGGGATTGTTTTGAAGCTTATACTTCCGGTACAGCGTTAAAAAAAGATGCGGAAGAAGCTTTAAATAATAAAGACGTAACAACTTATGATGTAATTGCGGGAGTTAAGAATAATGACTCCAAAATGGTTGCAATATTTGACAAATGGCAAAATGACCTTATTGTCGGAATGCAAGGTTTGGCAAATATTTTTGATCCGGATTGTTTTGTTCTTTCCGGTTCTATGGCTCAATTCGTTGATATAAAAAAGGTTGAGAATGCTGTTAATGAATCAATTATTTGCGCACCGGTTTCAGTTCGTCTTGCAAGCGCGGGTAATCATGCCGGAATGATTGGCGCCGGACTGCTTGCGCTGGAGGTTTTGAATGGGTAAAGCAAAACGCAGAAGTTTTAATCAAGGTATAAATGACAGATTCAAGTATATGACACGAGAGTCTGCGTTAGAGTCTGTTATTAATAACATTGAGAAAAAAGATGAAGTAATTGATACAATTACGCTTTTTGGTTTTAGTGCGGAAGAAATGCTTGAAGCAGGAGCAACGTACGAAGATGTTATGGCATTTGGCGGTATGATTTCTTAAAACATAAAAAGGAGAGTGCAGCGTGCTAAGTAAAATTACAACTTTTTTGGATTGTTCAAGAGTATTTTCATTGCCAATGACAATAATGTCATGGCTTGTAATTTTTACGTATACCGTTTTGGTTGCAGGACATGCCAGTTACGGTTTGCTCGCTCTTGTAGGAATTTGTTTTGCTCATCTTGCTACAAACATTTTGGACGATTATTTTGATTACAAATCTCTTATCAAACAGGTTAATTTTGACAAGCAGGAATATTTGAAAAATTCGCAAAAAACAAAATGTCGATACTTGATAACAGGTTTAGTGCGAGTTCAAGATATCTTTATTCTCGGGCTTTTTTATCTTGCAATTGCCGGAATTATCGGATTGTTCTTTTTCCTAAAATGCGGCATAGGAGTTTTATATTTCGCTCTAATCGGCGGAAGCATTGCAGTCGCTTATTCATATTTATCAAAAATTAAGCTTTCGGAATACGCAGTTGCAATTGCTTATGGTCCTGCTTTATTTGGCGGAGTGTACTATGTGATGACAAAAACATATTCTTGGGAAGTGTTGTTGTTGTCCGTTCCAACTATGCTTATGACGGTTGTTCTTGTTTATATACATACCGTTATGGATTTTGAATTTGATTTGCACGAAGGACACAAGACTCTTGCGAATTCGTTTGATTCGCAGTTAGATTCATTAGTAGTTTTAAAAATATTACTTATTGCTGCATACATTGCGCCAATATTATTATGTATATTTGACATTCTCGATTGGCAAGTATGTCTGGTATGGCTTACAATTCCGTTAGCAGTAGATTTATATAATTCAATGGTCGATTATTCCATAAATCCTGAATCAATACCAAAACACAAATGGTATCATTTCCCGATGGAAGCGATGAAAGATGCGCCTTCATTTATGATAAGAATGTTGCAATCAAGAAATTTGATGATTTATTATTCTGTACTTCTGGTTATTGCGATTATCCTTGGATTAAATTAGACTATTTTAATTCTGCGTTGCCTTGTGAATAAAGATTATGTAAAGACGCGCATTTTGTGTGATAAACTTGTATTATAGAGAGAATAGAAAAGAGTATTATAAATAGGAGGTTTTATATGATACCAATTTTAGATTCAAAAAGACAATACGCTAAAATCGGAAGTGAAGTTGAAAAGGTAGTTTGTGAAGTTTTACGTTCAGGTTCTTATATTTTAGGACCAAGTTGCAAAGCTTTAGAAGTAGAGCTTGCAAAATATATCGGATGTAACTATACAGTTGCTTTAAACTCAGGAACCGATGCTTTACACTTGGCTTTGAGAGCATTGGATATAGGTGCCGGTGATGAAGTTATCACTACTGCATTCACTTTTGTTGCAACAACTGAAGCTATAGGTATTGTAGGAGCAACTCCTGTTTTCGCTGATATTGATCCTGATACATTCAATATCGATCCTAAGAAAATTGAAGAAAGAATTACTCCAAAAACAAAAGCAATTATTCCTGTTCATTTATACGGTCAGCCTTGCGACATGGACGCTATTATGGATATTGCAAAACGTCATAATTTATACGTTATTGAGGACTGCTGTCAAGCAATTGGTGCTAAATACAAAGGACAAATGGTCGGTACATTCGGTGATATCGGATGTTATAGTTTCTACCCTACCAAAAACCTCGGTGGCATGGGCGATGGCGGTTTGATTACGGTTAACAGCGAAAATCTTAAAAATAGAATTATAGCTCTAAGAAACCACGGTGGTGCTGTAAGATATTATCATGATGAAATCGGTGTAAATTCTCGTCTTGATGAAATTCAAGCGGCAATCTTGAGAGTTAAATTAAACTACATTGATGAATGGAATAGCGCAAGAAGAGATCACGCTAAAACATATAACGAATTGTTTGCAGGATGTGATGATATTCAAACACCAAAAGAATTGGATAATACTTATTGTGTATACCACCAATACACAGTAAAAATTCCTAACAGAGATAACATTCACAAAATGTTGCAAGAATCAGGAATCGGCGCAATGCTTTATTATCCAGTACCGCTTCACTTGCAAAAAGTTCATGCTCATCTTGGATGGAAAAAAGGTGATTTGCCAATTTCTGAAAAGAATACAGAAATGGTTATTTCTCTTCCTATGTTCCCTGAACTTACTCTCGAAGAGCAGAAAACCGTTGCATCAACTTTGATTAACTGCATTGAAAAATCTAAATTGGCGGTGTAAAATCGGTTTTAACATTAATATAAAAAGAGGTGAAAGGATATTAATCTTTTCCCTCTTTTTTATATGTTTACAAAGTGTTACAAATATTGTATTATAGAATAGTACACTTGAGGAAGTGTGCCACTTTAATATCATATCGGGTGGGTAGATCCCTCACCCCAACCCTCTCCCCAAGGAGAGGAGAGAATGAAATAAGAGGAAGTTTTTATGAGCAATATTATTATTTATTCAACAAAGCCAATGCCGGAAATGCAGGGTATTTTATCAGAAATTGATGAAGCTGAGGTTAGAGTTGTTTCGATAGACCAGATGAAAGATTATGCGGTTCTTAACCCGTCATTGATGATAGTAGAGAATGTTGATTTGGCAAAAGATGCTTTAATGACAAATAAATTCCCTTGTCCGATTTTGTTTTTCGGAGAAACAAGAAGAGATTTTACTGTAAGAGCGGAAGGATTTGATTTTATTAAAAATCCTGCCAATAAAGACGAGTTAATTGTCAGAGTTAACGCTCTTTTGAAAATCAAAGCATTAAAAGATAAGGTGGAAAAAGTTTCTACAACAGATGATTTGACAGGTTTGCATAACAGAAAGTATCTTCAAGAGCGTTTGGAAGAAGAAATTTCACGTTCAAAACGTTATGGAACAAAACTTTCTTGCATACTTTTTGATATCGACTTCTTCAAAGTTGTGAATGACATGTTTGGCTATGAATGGGGCGATATTTTGCTACGAAATATTGCAAACAAGCTTAATGCAATGATTAGAAAAGAAGATATTTTAACCAGATATGGTGATGAGGAGTTCCTTCTTGTGCTTCCGAATACATCAGAAGAAAATGCGTTCTTGTTCGGTGAGAGATTCAGAAGAGAAGTTGAGAAGATGGAATTTATCCCAGCTGGCGAAGAAGAAGCCCACAGAGTTACAATTTCCGGAGGTATTTCAACTTATCCTTGTATGCCGGATGTGGAAGAGGATGCGAATACAGTTATAAGATATGCTGAACATGCGCTTTATAATGCAAAACACAGAGGAAAAAATAAGATTATACAATTCTCACAAATGAATTTGGAGATGTAAAAAATTAAGAGCCGGAGATTAATTCTCCGGCTTTTTAAATATTTAACCAATGTTAAGTTATATTACAAACATTCTTAAAAAAAGGCAATTTTTGAGAAAAAAAATACTTTATATAAGTAAGGTTAGATAAATATAGGTTAGGTAGGTATGATTAATAATGTTACAGGGATGGATCTCCGTCCTCAGGTGTCGGTTGCAAAAGCAACACCGTCAGTATCAAGTTTTAGTATGCCGGCTATTCTCGGTTTCAAAACAATTCCTCTGAAAGAAAAGGCGACAATCAGGGTTAAAAAAATAAAAAGAGGTGATAATATTATTATCCCCGGAGAAATTGACGATGATTATGTCGATATAGTGGAAGAAAATGTAGATTATGAAAGTAGTGGATTAACACTGTTTAATACACAACCGTTTGTCGCGTCTCCACCAAAGCGTCAAATAAAGTATCTGAAAAATTGTTACATAATTGATTATATTCAGTCTCCAAAAGCTCGTTGCGGGTTGGGCACAGAAGCGGTAAAGGCGTTGGCAGAGAAGGCAATGTTTGATCCAAAGGCAGATGGGCGTATTGTGACCTTTTCGGCTCCAATGTTAAAGGAATCGTCGCCTGCACTATTCTTCTACAAGCTTGGATTTAGGTTCACGAGTCCGCAGGCGAATAAATATATGGAGGAATGTCTAATTAAAAAAATACCCGATATTCCGGCTCAGGTGGGAATGATGTATTTACCAAAGAGCCGGCTGCATAAACTTTTAAGATATGGAGAACTATTCTAAATGAACGAAGTAAATAACATTCTTGATAGTCATTATTCGAACGAGACAAAAGTTAAGCGTCCGAAAATTGTTGCAGCTGAAGCTCCGCAAACATTGCCAAAACACACTCTTTTTTCGGAAAAGGAAGCCACGCAAAAAATAAATTCTATTAATTCAGATATTTATGAAGGTACAAAAAAGGAGAAGTCGAAAAATGAATTTAATAAGTCATTGTATTTTAAGATTTTTGGCGGCGTTGCTTTGGCAACCGCAGGCATTGCCGGTATATATAAACTCAAAAAATGAGACATTAAACTCGTAGCTTCAATGCTAATCCAATATATTTACTCCATACGTTTACCCTACACATTTACCCCTCTTTAACAATTCTTAATTAGAATAAATTTTATTTTATGATAGAATGATGTGGTGAATGAAATAAGCTTGTATTTTAAACTACAAATTTATTGAAAAATTGATTTTGTGCAAAAGAGAGGTTATTATGTGCGGAATAGTCGGATATATCGGAAGTAAATCAGCAGTTGACGTGCTTTTGGATGGTTTAACCAACTTGGAATATAGAGGTTATGATTCAGCGGGAATTGCTGTTAACATAGATGGCATTGTTGAATTATACAAAGCAGAAGGGAAGCTTCAAAACCTTAAAGATATAGTTGACTCAAAGAAATCGCACATTGAGAAATCGACTGTCGGTATCGGTCATATTCGTTGGGCAACGCACGGTGCACCTACAACCGTAAATGCTCATCCACATTCTTGTAATTGCGGTAAGGTTGCTGTTGTTCACAATGGCATTATAGAAAATTATAAAGAGTTGCGCGCAAAACTTGAAAAAAATGGATGTACATTCCGCTCACAAACTGACACAGAAACTGTTGCACATTTAGTTGCAACAAAATTCGCACAAACAAAAGATTTAACAGAAGCAGTAAGGCTTGCTACAAAAGAGATTGAAGGAGCTTATGCACTTTGTGTAATTCATCAAGATGTAAAAGATACAATTGTTGCGACAAGAAGAAATGCTCCGCTCCTTATAGGAATCGGTGAGGGTGAAAATTTTATCGCTTCTGATGTTCCGGCAATTATTCAGTATACAAAAAAAGCAATGTATTTGGATGATAACCAGATTGCAACAATTACGCCTGATGCAATAAAGTTGATTGATATAGATAACAATTCTGTTTCACAAAAAGTTGAGACTTTACCATGGGAGCCAATTGCATTAAGCAAAATGGGTTATAAACACTTTATGCTTAAGGAAACCCATGAACAGCCTGATGTTATTAGAAATGTTCTTTCAGGAAAACTTAAGGCTATTGACGAGTCAATTAAATTGAACGAAGTAACTCTCGATAAAGATGCTTTGAAAGATTTGAACCGAATCCAAATTGTTGCATGTGGTACATCGTTGCACGCTGCCATGATTGGGAAGTATATAATTGAAGATTTCTGCGGAATAGCTGTTGATGTAGAACCGTCAAGCGAATATATTTACAGAAAAACAATTACAGATAAAAATACTTTAGTAATTGGTGTTTCTCAATCAGGTGAAACCGCAGATACTATTACGGCAGTAAGACAAGCTAAAAAATGCGGTTCTCACATTCTTATCGTAACTAACCGTCCTGATTCTTCTATGGCACGTGAAGCTGACAGTTTAGTTCCGGTAAATGCAGGCATTGAAGTTTCTGTAGCTGCTACTAAATCTTATATGGCTCAGGTGATTTCTTTCTATCTTTTGGCAATTTATATGGCAGAAATTAAGGGGACAATGCCAGAAGAGGATATTTCAAAACTCAAGCATGAACTTATAATTTTGCCTCAAAAAATTGAAAAAGTACTTGCTCGTAAAGATGAAATTCAAGCCTGTGCAAAGAAATTTTCAAGTGCAAAAGATTTTATTTTTATTGCAAGAGGAATTAACTTCCCGACAGCATTGGAAGGAGCGTTGAAATTAAAAGAAATCAGTTATATAAATGCGACCGGATATACTGCCGGTGAACTTAAGCACGGACCAATCGCAATGTTGGATGAATCAATGCCGGTGCTTTCAATCTTAATGTCAGGAAAAGTTTACGACAAAATTCTTTCAAATTCAGAAGAAGCAAAGGCTAGAAATGCAAGGATGATTGCTTTAACCGATTCTACGGATGAAAAGTTAAATGATTTATTTGAGTCAATCATTCGCGTTCCTCAAATAGATGAATTGCTATCACCTGCTTTAGCAATTGTACCATTGCAGTTGCTTGCGTATTATATTGCAGAATTCCTTGGTAAGGATGTTGACCAACCGAGAAATTTGGCAAAATCTGTAACGGTAGAATAACTGTTGGGGATAATGAAGTTTTCCTAACATGCTACCTCTTACCGAATATGTAAAGCTTTAATATTGGAAAGATTTATTTCGTCATTGTTTTATTTCTTTATACAAATCAATAGATGATTCTGGCAATATTTGTCTTTTATATTCAGCAAATACCTTGTTTTTAGCATTATTAAGGCTAGTTACATTTCCCATCATAGGGACAATATTGTAATCGTACAAATCCTCAACGCATTTTACAATATCCTTATTTTGTTCTACTTGACGATGAGTTTTTTGTTCGCTTAAGGCTTTAAAGCCCATTTGTTCGTAGAATTTTTTAGCAAACGATAATTCAGGAATTTCTGATTGTATAAATATTTTATCAAATCCGTCACGTTTTACAGTATTAATATATTCACTCAGCATAATTTTACCTATGCCTTTTCGAGGTTTGTCAGGTGTTGATAACCAAGAAGCACACCAATTTAATTCAGTTTCATTATTTCTGCTAAATTTTCTGCTTGAATGTTTTATGGAATTTTTACTTGTTAATTTAGGCATGCCACCAACTAAAACTCCGCAAATATCGTTATTTGATTCTGCGATAAACATTTTTGTTTTATTTTTCAACTTTTCAGGCAATTTTAAAATCTCATTTATAACTTGAAAAGAGGTATCTATTATAAGTCTTTTGTCAGTAACTGTTTCTATTTTCTTTTTATCCATATATTTGTTAATATTGGAACAAAATTCTTCAATAAATGGCAAATCCTTTTTCTCAAGTTCTAGTAATCGTATAGTTTCACCAGTATGAAGTTTGTACTTAGCTCGTGGAATTGCCATAAAGTTTACATTATTGTTGCAGAAAGTAGTATTATTTATCATAAGATTTTTCCTTTATTTTGAGTAATGTTGACATACTTGCTCCTGTGTCAAATCTTTCATTTGCTTGGAGACTTTATGTTTTCAGAGAAAGAAATTTCTTGCCGTACTTGCTAATTCCTTCCAATATTTATAAAACCTTGAAAATATTTTTTTTGCTATATGAATTTAAAAAAAGTACTTTAATCTAGTAATATTAAAAAAATGTATTTACACATCTTAACATTTTCTTTGAAAAAGTTTTTATATAATTGTGATATAATTATCTTGTTATGCAAGTTGAGTCTATTTTAATTGAGATTCCGAATAATGGGAATCCAACAACCGAATATATAGAAAATGAGTTAACAAAACGCAACATTAATCCTTTAAGATGGGCAGTTGTGCATGTTAGTGATAGAATGTACACAGTGAGTGTTGCAAACTTAAAAGAATAGGATGGGAATTATGACAGCCACACAAGTTAAATATGACATTAAAGATATTAGTCTTGCTGAACAAGGCAAAAATAACATTGAATGGGCAATGAAAGATATGCCTGTTTTAGAACAAATCAAAAAAAGATTTGAGATTGAAAAGCCATTTAAAGGTTTGAGATTGGCAGCTTGTTCACATGTTACGAAAGAAACAGCAGCTCTTTGTTTAGCTATGCAAGCCGGCGGAGCAGACGCTATCTTGGTTGCATCAAACCCTTTGTCTACACAAGATGATGTAGCGGCTGCATTGGTTAAATACTACAACATTCCAGTATTTGCGGTTGCTGGTGAGTCTGTAGAACAATACAAGTCTCATATCAGAGAAGCAATTAATCATAATCCGGATTTAATTATCGAGGATGGATGTGACCTTGTTTCAACTCTTCACATTGAACACCCTGAACTTGCAGATAAAGTAATCGGTTCAACAGAAGAAACAACAACGGGTATTATCAGACTTCAAGCAATGGAAAAAGAGGGAATGCTGAGATTTCCTGCTGTTGGTGTAAATACAAGTATGACAAAACACTTGTACGACAATCGTTATGGTACCGGTCAAAGTGCAATGGACGGCATTATGCGTGCAGCAAACATTCTTATTGCCGGTAAAACTGTTGTTATTTCAGGTTACGGATGGTGCGGAAAGGGATGTGCGCTCAGAGCAAAAGCATTGGGTGCAAATGTTATTGTTTGTGAGGTTGATCCGCTAAAAGCGCTAGAAGCGGCAATGGAAGGTTATAGAGTAATGCCGATTGCAGAAGCAGCTCTTGTTGGTGATATTTTCTTAACAGTAACTGGAGACAAGCATGTTGTTGACGTTCAACATTTGTTAACAATGAAAAATGGTGCGTTTGTTGCTAATGCTGGTCATTTTGATTGGGAAGTTAACGTAGGCGGTTTGAAAGAATTTACTACTGAGATTAAACAAATCAGACCGTTCTTGGAAGAATACAAACTTAACAACGGAAAATCTGTTTATGTTCTTGCGGAAGGCAGATTGGTTAACCTTGGTGCTGCAGAGGGTCATCCGGCTTCAGTTATGGATATGAGTTTTGCAAACCAAGCTTTAGGTATGGAATTTATTGTTAAGAACAGAGGTAAGTTAGAACATAAATTGTATACTTTGCCTGAGAGTGTTGATAAAAAGATTGCTCAACTAAAGCTTGAGACAATGGGTATAAAGATTGATACTTTGACGAAAGAACAAGAAGAATACTTAAACAGTTGGAAGCTATAAAATATATAAAATAAAAAATCCCTTTGGTTGTAACCAAAGGGATTTTTATACAAAATAATAATTTTGTAAACAAAAGGTCCTGCTTATGCAAGACCTTTTGTTTCTTTGTATGACTTTATGATAATGTTGCGAGCTTCTAACGCTTGTTCGTGTGTTAATGGTGGGACTCCCTTTAACGGATATTCAATTCCCATATTTTCATATTTTGGAATTGCCATATCGTGATAAGGTAATACATCCAATGCTGCAATATTATTTAATCCCGCCAAAAATTTCCCGAGTTCCGTTAAATATTTTTCATTAAAAGTAATATTGGGAACAACTACATGACGCACCCACATAGGCTTTTTAATCTCAGAAAGATATTTTGCAAACTCCAAAATGTTCTTATTAGAATGTCTTGTAAGTTTCTTATGCTCCTCTTCATCAATATGCTTAATATCCAATAAGACAAGACTTGTGTACTTCAAAAGCTCATCAATCTTATCCTTTGTTTGAGGTGTAAATAGAAGCCCTGATGTATCCAATGCAGTATGAATGCCCTTTGCGTGCGCTTGTTTAAATAATTCTGTTACAAATTCCGTTTGCAAAAGAGGTTCTCCGCCCGTAACAGTAATACCACCTCCACAAAATTCTTTTACACCATCATATTGTCTTAGGATTTCTTCTACAGACATTTTATTAGATTCGCCTTGCAAATCCCACGTATCAGGATTATGACAATACTGACATCTGAGTGGGCATCCCTGTGTAAAGATTACAAATCTAACCCCTGGACCGTCTACTGTACCACAACTTTCTATTGAATGTATATTTCCTAATATTTCTGACATATTAATCACCTTTTTGTTATTCGCCCAATACCTCACAGAGGATATTTATCATCTAACCTTGTTTTCGTTACCTTGCATTAATCTCTTGATATTTTCTCTATGCAAATAAACAATATAAATAGCTCCCAATGCACAGTAAGCAACGTATGCGATCGGTGCGTTTAAAAAATACATTATAAATGGAGAAATCAAAAGCGCGATTATTGAACCAACAGAAACATATTTTGTTGTGTATGTTATTACACCCCAAATAAGTGCAATAATAATTCCAACCATCCAATTCAAGGCTAAAATTGTTCCAACTCCGGAAGCAACAGATTTTCCGCCCTTAAATTGCAAAAAGATTGATTTGCTATGTCCCAAAATAACTGCAATTGCTGCAATTACAGGTGCTAATCCGAGTCCTGTACCGACGGTTACAAAAAGCTTCGCTAAAATTACAGGCAAAGCACCTTTTAAAGCATCAAGTAGCATTACTAAAAAGAAATAGTTTTTTCCGAGAACTCTTTTTACGTTTGTCGCACCGGTTGAACCTGAACCTACAGTTCTTATATCTTTTCCTGTCTTTGCTTTTACAATTATATAACCTGTTGGGATTGAACCGATTAAATACGCTATAATGGCAGTTAATCCTAATTCTAAAGCTATTTGAAACATACTCCGTCCTCCTGATTTTTGTTCTTTTCTGTACTTCTTATTATACCAAAAATATTTTACCGATGAATTATTTGCCTTAATTTTTGCTTGCAATCATTTTTTCAAGTGCTATTATCGTTAAGGATTTATACAATAATAATTCCTTTTTAGAGTCGCCGAATATAAACACACAGAGAGATTTTATAACCCCAACTCCAAAAAGGATAGTACAAAATGAGGAGAATTTTAAAATGGAAGAAGAAAAAGTTATTTCCACACAAGACTGCCTTACTCCCGGCACAACCGCTCACGAACTTTGTGATAAAGTAATGACCGGCAAAGCAGAGTTAAGTAAGACAAAAATGATTTCACTTGCAATTGCTGCAGGTGCGTTTATAGCATTTGGTGCACAGGTTTCATTAACAGTAATGACCGGAGACTCAAACATGGGTTGGGGCTTTACAAAATTAATCGGAGCTATGACATTCGCAACAGGCTTGATGCTTGTTACTTTGACTGGCGCAGAATTGTTTACCGGAAACGTAATGATGACTTTTGCGTTATTAGAAAAGAAAATTGGTTTTATGAAGCTTTTAAGAAACTGGACTTTGGTTTACATATTTAACTTCATCGGTTCAATTCTTTTAGCTGCTTTAATTTTTGGAGCAGGTATGGGACATAATGGCGGAGACGCAGTTGGTGTTACTGCAATGCAAACAGCTTATAGTAAATTGCATTTAACTTTCGGAGAGGCTTTCTTCAGAGGCATTCTTTGCAACTGGCTTGTTTGTTTAGCAATTTTCATGGCTTCTACTTCAAAACGTGTTATTGGTAAGATTTTTGCAATTTTCTTCCCAATCATGACATTCGTTGCTTCTGGTTATGAACACTCAGTTGCAAACATGTTCTTTATTCCAAATGGACTTTTGATGAAGCATTTTCCTTCAATAGTAGCCGCTTCAGGTTTCACTCCTGACCAACTTGCTTCTATGACTTGGAAAGCATTTTTCTTGCACAATTTGTTCCCTGTAACTTTGGGTAACATTGTCGGAGCATTTGTATTTGTTGTTCTTTTATTCTGGACAGCATACTTGAGAGAAGAACACAGAGGAAAATAGAAGTTTGGAAGTTTAGAGGTTTAGATGATTGGCAAATGTTAAAATTGCTGTACATCTATACCTCTATTCATCTAAATCCATATATAATATTGTTATGAAGAAAAAGATTTTATTAATACTAGCCTTAATATTTTTAGCAAGTACAGCTTCATTCGCGTCAGAGGAAGTTATTTTAGAAGTGGCGAAAGATTCAACCACATCTCAATCTGATAGTACAGTTCAGGATGCGACAGCAGTTGAATACGGACTCGGGGAAGAAAAGAGTTTAAAAGATAAACTTCGTGATGTTTATCATTTGGAAGTTGAAAAGTATGACAAGCCGAATTATCTTTTAGAAGAAGTTTTAACAAAGCATTTTGACGAAGATTCAATTGTTGATAGAACTCAACTTTGGGCAGGTTATAACGGTAATATTGGATTTCATTTTGCTGAAAGCGGAGAAGTGACAAATCATTATGACATTAATACCATAAATGTTGGTTATGATATATTTTTTAAAGACAATAACGCAGATGCGCGTATTATGCTTAATTATAATCCGTTTTCGAGCCGAAATTTTGTGCAAAATCTTTTTGCTGATATGTATGTTGCCACAAATAAAGTTCCTCATCACAGATTTTTGGTCGGTAATTCGCGTCCTCCGGTTGGTATGGAAGGTTCTTACGGTCCGTTTGTACTTCCGTTTGTGGCGCGCTCACAAATCGCAAGAAACTTCGGTACTGTTCGTAAGCTAGGCGCAAGAGTTTCCGGAAACTACAGTCTTGTTGATTACGACATGGGTGTTTACAGCTCTGATAGCTATTTTCAAGAGTTTTTCCCAGGAGCGGAATTTATTGGTTGGGTTAACGTAAAACCGCTTGCAAAAACGGATGGAAAATACGGAACTCTAAAAATAGGTGGCGGACTTCAAGCCGGAAACAGAAACAATACTTATTGTGTAACCGGTGCGTATATTGGATACGAATATAAAAGATTTATAGCAAACTTTGAATGGGCTAACGCAAACGGGTACAACGGTCCGGTAGGATATTCAGTAGATAAACATGCCAGTGGTTTTTACACAACTGTCGGATATATGTTAACAAAAAAATTACAAATGTTGCTCAGATATGATGAATTTGATCCAAATAAAGATATTGCACATAATAATAAAAGAGAATATTCTTTAGGCTTTAATTATTTTATTAAAGGTCAAGGTTTAAAATTGATTCTAAACTATGTATTCTGTCAAAACGATAACTCAAAAGATTCTCACAGAATATTACTTGGTACGCAAATATTGCTCTAAATATTATAAAAAAACAATCCGCTCTTTAAAAGAGCGGATTGTTTTAATTTGTTTATTTATTAGTCTTTTTTGTCTGCCTTATCATCTTTTTTTGTGCTATCAGATTTTTCAGGTTTGCTATCTGATTTTGTTGTGTTTTTTGCAGTTTTTTCTGCCTCTTCTTTAGCTTTTATTGCGGCATTTCTTGCTTCAATTTCTTCCTTTGATAACTTATAATTAGGATTAAAAAATCTAATGAATCTTTCTTTCAATGACAATGTTCTTTCGTTATTTAATGCCTTTTCAGTTTCTTCTTTTGCCTTAAGCGCCTCTTCTTTTGCCTTAGCAATAGCTTCTTTTTCGGCAGAAATTTGTTTAACTTCTTGTTTTAAGCCAGAAATAGCTCTACGCCTTGTAATACCATAAGCAACACCCCCTGCGGCAAGAATTCCCAATGCAGTCATACCTAGCATATTTGAAGATGCTTTTTTCTTTTGCTCCATTTCAGGTTCATAAACAATTGGCATTGAAGAATAATCTTCATAATTTTGATTTTGCTGTGGTACTGTCATTGCATAATCAACTGCACCGGTATTTTTGATTGGTTCCATCTTTACCTTCTTTCATAAAAACATTTCACACTTCTATACTCTTATTAAAACAATAAGAAAATTAAAATTGCCACACACAAACAAATTGTAACAAATTTGTTACAATTAAAAAAATCAAATTTTTTGCTTTATTGAACATTCTTGCATTTAAAAATTCAATACGATATAATCGCATGGAAAAATAAATACATGGAAATTTCCATACTAGGAGATAAGAATGTCTGATATACTAGAGGCTGAAGCTTGGAAACCGTCGATTAATCCGTGGTTAATGATTATTCCGGTTATAATATCTGTATTTATGTTTGCTTTAGATGAGACTGTTTCAAATGTAGCTTTAATGTACATAGCAGGCTCATTTTCTGCAAGCCAAAATGAATCGACTTGGATTGTTACAAGTTATTTGATTGCATCAGGAATAATTATTCCTACTGTTGATTTTTTCTGTAAATTGCTTGGAAGAAAAAATTATTTTCTCCTTTGCATAAGTGTATTTACGATTTCATCCGTCCTATGCGGAATTTCTCAATCAATGACAATGATTGTTATAACTCGTTTTATACAAGGTTTAGGAGGCGGTAGCTTATTGCCTTTAGCACAAGCAATCTGTCTGGAGAGTTTTCCTCCGGAAAAACGTTCTCAGTCCATGGCACTATTTGTTTTAACCATCATTTTTGCACCAACTATCGGACCTATTATCGGAGGATGGATTACTGAAAACTGGTCTTGGCATTGGATATATTTAATAAACTTGCCTATTGGTATCTTCTGTTTGTTTATGACTCAAAAGCTACTGGAAGATCCGCCTTACGCAAAAAAACAACAAAATGTTACCTGCGATTATTGGGGATTGTCATTCTTAAGCATTTGGTTGGTATGTCTGCAAATAGTTCTAGACAAGGGTAATGACGAAGATTGGTTCGGCTGTCCTTGGATTTGTTGGTTAACCGCTATTTCATGTATTTTTGGAATACTATTTTTCATTTCACAATTCAAGGGAAAAAATCCGCTTGTTGATTTATCTGTTCTTAAAGATAAAAACTTTTTGTTTGGCACAATCGCAAAAGTTGTTATGATGGCAGTTTTCTTGGCTTCTGCAGCCTTGCTTCCATCAATGCTTCAATCATTATTAGGTTATACTTCTTATTTAAGCGGTTTATCAATGGGCTCTCGCGGTATTGGAAGCATTGTTGCAATGGTCTCTTATTCTTTATTAGTACCACTTGCAATAATTAGCGATAAAAAATTTGCAATTGCCGGAATTTGTTTAATAGCAGCAGGCGGAATGTTTTTTGGTTCTATAAATTTAAACATCAACTTACAAAATATTGCATTTCCGAACGCTTTATTCGGAGCGGGTATGTGTCTTGGTATGACGACATTAACTACTTTATCTTTTACAACGCTTCATTATACAAAAATTACAAACGCTTCCGGCTTGCAAAATTTATTACAGAATATCGGTGGCGCAATAGGAACTTCGCTTTCTACAACAATGATATCCAGAGCTTCTCAAACGCACCAAATGATGATGGTCGGAAATCTTACTGATACAAATTCTGTTTATTCGGAGCGAATTTCGGCAATGTACGCTGCGTTTGGGTCGGTTGATATTAATCAAGGTATATATATGGCAAAAACAATGCTCTACAATCAATTATTGCAACAATCCAGATTATGGGCATACATTGATACTTTTAGAGTATTTGCACTTGCGTGTTTAATTGTACTTCCATTTATTATTTTTATTAAATCCTCTGCGAATAATAAGTAGGTCAAAACCAAGTACAAACATCTTCCGTACAGAGACTTGCTTCTAAGTCTTGTATGATGTTAACTCTTGTCATTTCATAAGTTACCGGAGTAATAGAAATCTTGTTGTTTCGTATTGCAGCAATATCTGTAGAGGCATCTTCCGGTTCGTTGATTAACTCACCCGCCATCCAATAATATACCTTTCCACGAGGGTCAACTCTTCTTTCGTAAGCGTCCGTAAACATTCTGCTTCCGAGTTCTGTAATAGCAATTCCTGCAATATCCTCTTTTTCAAGCCCCGGGATATTTATATTCAAAATAGTTTTCGGTGGAATTTTGTACTTATCCAAGCGATTTAACAGCTCAGCAACAAAGGCAGCGGCATAATAAAAATCTTCATACTCATTTTTAAGACTCGCAAGAGAAGTAGCAATACTTGGATATCCCATCATAGCGCCCTCCATTGCACAACTAACAGTACCTGAATATAAAATATCAGCACCCAAATTTGGTCCATGATTAATACCGCTTATTACCAAATCTGGCAATTCTTCCGGTGATAAAATCGCATTAATTGCAAGTTTTACGCAATCTCCAGGAGTTCCGGTTGTCATCCAACAACGTTTTGCTCCATATTTTGCCTCAACTTCTTCTACCCTTAGAGGAGTATGTAGAGTTAGAGAATGCCCCGCAGCACTTCTTTCCCTATCCGGAGCCACAACATAAACATCGTGACAAGGAGAAAGAGCTTCAATTAATGCCCTTATGCCATTTGAAAGTATGCCGTCGTCATTTGATATAAGTATTTTCATTACACCCTCACTGGAAATTTAGCCATATAATTATATCAGGATAAATCATTCTTGTACATACTCTTTTTCAATATCAAAAGTCATAATTTGACTATTAAATGAAGTATAATTTTTATTGCATAACAACAATACAGTTATTCTTAAGCTTGCTTGGATAGTTCTCCGATTGTGGAAAAACAAGACAAGGTATCAAAATCTCTGTATTAGAGTGTGTAAAAATACAAAAC
>CAZCZF010000032.1:0-19742 GCA_964503025.1 uncultured Vampirovibrio sp.
TTTATTATCTCAACCACAAACACTATGTCTAATTTTGTCGGCTATTCAGGATGACTTTTTGATAAAACGCAGTAAGCATAGAAAATATTTAATACCTCTTATTCCCTTATTCCCTTTTTTCAGTAGTCCAGTGCCAAGCACATTCATTTTCCCTCCTTTTACCCCATTCCCCCACTACAATCTAAAGAATCAGCGGATACTATAATTATAATAATGTAATGTGGCTCAAAAGCTTGACGCATGTTTTAAATAGCTGTAAAATTAAACGTATGTGTAGAATCGGAGCAATAAAATCAAAGAAAAAATTACATCCGTCAATCGCGTTAAAGCTAATGAGGAGTCAACAAGAGGGACATGACGATTCAGGTTTTGCTTTTGTAATGCAGGATATGGGCGGATTATTTGAAAACTATAAAGAACTTCCGCTTTTGTCTATGGCAGCAACAGTGGAAGGTACAAGATTGGCGGAAGATATTTTAAGAGAAATAGGTTTTAGCCGTGTTATGCAATGGACGCCGGATATTAACCATCAAAAAGGGCTTAAGATTGAAGCCATGCCGAATTATATTTTTGAGGTTTTGCAATATCCGAAAAGCTATAAACATGCTTCTAAAGAAGAAAAAGAAGAGCTTTTGATTGATACGGCAATAAAACTTCGAAAAGTTCTTGAAGAAACAAACTCCGGTTTTATTTATTCATTTTGGCCTGATACTTTAACATTGAAAGAAATCGGCAGCCCTCGCGATATCGGAACTTATTTCAATTTGTGGGAAGAAAATAGTGATTTAACTTCGCGCATAATTACGGCACAATGCAGGCAGAATACAAATTATGATATTGTCAGATACGCCGCACATCCGTTCTTTTTGGAAGGTTATACGGGGCTTGTAAATGGAGAGAATACTTTTTACGAAAAAAACAGAGCGTATCAGAAAAGTTTGTACAAAGGATATTTAGGATTTGAATCCGACTCCCAATGTCTTTTGTATACCCTTCATTACATTCATAAAATTTTAAAATGGCCGCTCCAATATTTTAAACATACAATTACTCCTCTTCCTTTCGATGAAATAATGAAGAGAGAGGATAGTGAAATTTTGCTTCGGATTAAGGCTTCGTTAGCTCATTTAGAGGTGAATGGTCCAAATACCTTATTGGCAGTAACTCCGAATAAAGAGCTATTGTGTGTTTGTGATTCAAAAAAACTTCGTCCTGTTGTGATTGGTAGAAGTGAAGATACTGTTATTATGACTTCGGAGGTGGTCGGTATTAATGATTTAATGCCAAACAGGAATATCGAGAACGATATTTATCCGAATGAAGGTGAAACGGTAGTTGTAAGAGATGATTTAACGGTGGAAAGATGGCAGCAGTAAAAGTAAATGAACTTCATAAAAGTGATTTGCCTTGGATAGTTGAAATTGACGAATCCAAATGTATTCAGTGTGGTAAATGTACGGCTGTTTGTTCTTTTAATGCAATAAAACCTGCTGTAGAGTTGAGAAAAACATCCAATTCTATTACTGCGAAGGGAAAAAATGAGAAAGTTCTTGTAATTAAACAAAATATTTCGTTGGAACATTATTGTCACGGTTGTGGTATGTGCGCTAATGTATGTCCGAATGATGCTATAAAATTAATAAGAAACAAAGATGATAAATACTCTGTTGCATATAGAGCTCAAAAAGCTGATTCTTTTAAAAAGGGTGGGCGTTCTAACTTGAACACGGAAGGCAGAACTCTGGATAAAATAAAAATCGGTAGAATCTCTCAGATGACAGACCCTTCTTTGGATGCACAAAGACATACATTTGAGCTTAAAACTCCGTTTGGAAGAGTATTGAAAGCGGATAAACTGAATTTTGATGTTAAAGACGGAAAAATTATTGAAACAACTCAACTCCCTCCAAACAGATGGATTTATCCGATAATTTTTGGAGACATGTCGATAGGCGCAGTTTCTTGGAGAATGTGGGAAGCTATGGCGATTGCGACTGCTTATCTTAATGAAGTTTGCGGTATTCCTATAAGAATGTGCACAGGGGAAGGTGGTATTCCTGAAAAGCTTTTGAAATCAAGATATGTAAAATACATGATTCTTCAAATTGCTTCAGGGCATTTCGGTTGGAATAGAATTATTAAATCCATGCCGGAGATGACTGAAGATCCTGCCGGAGTTTTGATTAAAATAGGTCAGGGAGCTAAACCCGGTGATGGAGGTTTGTTGCTTGCAAATAAAGTTGCAAGATATGTTCAGGAAATTAGAGGTGTTCCGAAGGCCGACTTGCTTTCACCACCGACCCATCAAGGCTTGTATTCAATAGAAGAAAGTGTACAAAAAATGTTTCTTTCAATGAATGCTGCATTTAATTTCAAAGTTCC
This sequence comes from uncultured Vampirovibrio sp., assembly GCA_964503025.1. Lineage (GTDB taxonomy): Bacteria > Cyanobacteriota > Vampirovibrionia > Gastranaerophilales > Gastranaerophilaceae > CAG-196. The sequence goes on from CAZCZF010000032.1 coordinate 2,383, forward strand.
AGTAGCGATAAAAGTTGCGGCATCTGTCACAAGCGTATCCGTGTATAATAATCTTTTAAGAGACCCGTACAATATTGTGGGTGGATTCTTTATTGATGGGCTTGCTGCAGGTACAGGAGCTGCTCATGAAATTTCTCTCAATCATACGGGACATCCGATTACTTCAAAACTCAGAGATTGCTATTTAGCGGCAGTTCGTCAAGGTAGACAGGGAGAAATTCCGCTTTTTGCCGGTGGTGGTTTGGGACAAACAGGAAGCTTTGCAGCAGATGCATTCAAATTGATTTGTCTTGGCGCAAATGGAGTTTTTACAGGAAGAATGTTGATGGAAATTGCTGGTTGCGTGGGTAGTGATACCGGAAGATGTAACGCATGTAACACAGGATTTTGTCCTGCAGGAATTGCATCTCAAAGTGACGCGTTGGTTAAGAGATTGGATGTGGATAAGGTCGCTCAAAATCTTGTAAATTATATATTGGCAACAGATATTGAACTCAAAAAATTAATGGCTCCGGTAGGATGTTCAACATTGCCTATTGGTCGCTCTGACGCCTTGATTACGGTTGACAAACACATATCCAGAAGATTGGATATTCAATATAGTTGTTAGGGGTAAAGAGTAGGGGTAAAGGGAGTATAAAGACAAGTTCTTTCTTGAATGTATAGGTATAAATTATGACTTGCAAAATAAAAACTTTAGAAAATAATAAGAGAATGTCGACTCAGCAACTTCTTCAGACAATTACAAAAAAAATTGAAGAAGGTGAAACAAGCTTTGAGATAGAAGCTTGTGGACAGCATGATATCGGTGGAGGAAAACAAATTTCACTTCCTATCCCAGATAAGAAGGATGGTAAAAACGCAAGTTTGATTTTTCATGTTACCAATTCAGGACAACGCGTTGGTGCAATGGGCATGGATGGTGTTAAGATTATTGTAGAAGGTTCTGCACCGGCTGATATCGGTTGGCTTAATTCAGGTGCAGAGATTGTTGTTAAAGGTGACGGTGGCGATACGGCTGCACATTGCGCGGCAGGTGGAAAGATATACGTTGGTGGACGAGTTGGAACTCGCTCCGGTGCGTTAATGAAGCATGACCCAAAATTTGAACCTCCTCAATTCTGGGTGCTTAAAAATACGGGCTCATTTAGCTTTGAATTTATGGGTGGTGGGATTGCCGTTGTTTGCGGTTATGATTGTGCGGATTTGACTTCTATTCTTGGCAATCGCTCGTGCGTTGGAATGGTTGGCGGTACTGTTTACGTAAGAGGCAATGTAGAAGGGCTTGCAAGCTGTGTAGAGTTGGTTAAACTGGATAAGTTTGATAAAGATTTTATAAAATCCGGCATGCCAAGTTTTTTGAAAGAAATCGGAAAGTCCGAACTTGAAAAAGAACTTCTGAACTGGTCAGCGTGGAAAAAGATAATACCGCTACCGAAGAAACTGAAAGAAAAACGAATTAGTGTAAAAGAATTTAAAGAACAAGAATGGTTTAAAGATGGGCTGTTTGGTGATTTGGTAGAAGATAACGGCGATGTCTTTGCTCTTGCACAAACAGGTGATGCGCGACTTAGAAAGCCTGAATGGCAAAAAGATTTGTGTGTGGATTGCTCACTTTGTTTAAACAATTGTCCGCAGCATGCTATTTCAAAAGAAGCGTCTTGTTATAAAGCTGTTGACAACAAATGTATCGGATGTGGAATATGTGCTGCTGTTTGTCCACGTAAAGCTTGGATAATGAACTAAAATTGATAAAATCTTTAAAAAGGGCTTTAATCGTTGGATTGGAGCTTTTTTTGTTTTTCGGTAAACTTAAATTGTTAAGATTTCGTTACAAAATCATACGTTCTAATGATTTTATTTAAAAAACATACTGCTAATATATAACTATACTCCTTAAAAAACGACGATACACATATCCCTAATCAACAGCTATGCACTATAAAAGTTCATAGCTTTTTTTTATTTCTATGACGTTTGGAGCAAATAGCTTTCTTTACTGTATAATTGTAAAATAATTGTTACAATTATTATATATAAGTCAATTTTTAACCTTCACCTGTTTTATAGGTTTAGGAAGAAGTGTTATGAATATACAGCCGATTAATAATAATATTTCTATGCAAGGTAATCCCATGAACCCATGGAAACGTATAAAAAATCATGTCGTTCAAGGAGCAATTGACATGACGCCTCAGTATACTTTTAATGAATCTGAGAGATTGATGAAACGTCTTGAACGCATAGATGATTTTATTTCAAAACCAATGCACAATAGAGCGATAATGGGAGCTACGGCACTTCTTACCCAACCATTTATTGATTATAACAACAAAAATGTTAATGAAGAGACTCGAAAAATTGCATTTTTCAACAGGTGTGCGGTTATTCTTGCAGGAACAAGTGTTGGTATGTTTCTTGTAAGAGGTCCGGTATATTCGGCTGTAGAAAGTATGACAAATGTAAAAGGTGAATCGAAATTAAGTAAATCACTTCTTCCTAAAAAATACATGAAAGAAATTTTGGAGAATGAAAAATTCTTGAAAAATTATCGTAGTGCATTGTCAATGGGAATTTCGTTAGGTTTAATGTGTATAACAAATTTCTATTGTGATGCACCTGCTACAATATTTTTAACAAATTTGTTTAAAGAAAAGTTTGGTTCAAAAAACGCAAAGGAGGAAAAACATGAATAATTCTCTTTTGCAAAAAGGACTTGAAAAAGTTTATGAAAAATTCAGACACAGTACTGCAAGCATGCTTGTTGTTACCGGTACTATCGGTTGGGCATTATCTTCCGCTGCACAAATATACGCAATTTATGCTAATCCAAAATTAAAAAAAGAACAGAGAAAATTCTTGGTGCCACAAGCTTTTTGGGACGCAGCTGTTAATATTGGTTCGTTTTTTGTAATTACTCAAACAACTAAAAAATTTGTTTCAAAACTGGCTTCATCCGGAAAAATCGCTCCTCAAAAGGTTAGAGACTTTCTTAACAAAAACAATGATTTGTATGGAGATAAAGTCGGCAAACTTTCTCTTGATTTGGATAAAGTACTAAAGAATGAACCGAAATTTCCTACGGAATCCTATTATACATACAAAAATAGCGCTACTACTTTTGCTACTGTCGGGGCAAGTATTTTTGCAAGCAATATTGTCACTCCGATTATACGAAATTCATTTGCGTCGAGAGATCAAAAAAGATATTTGGATGCTCGGCCACAACGTCCAAGTGGCGATATGAAGATTTAGCAAAGTATATTTGCGTTATAATATAAAAAAAGGAGTGTAGAGTATGGATTTTGAATACGGGATAATTGGTGGCGGTCCTGCGGGGTATACTGCGGCTATAAATTTAGCAAAAAAGGGGCATTCGGTTATTTTATTTGAAAAAGATAAGCTCGGTGGTACTTGTTTAAATAGGGGGTGTATTCCGACAAAATCAATGCTTCATTTTTCGGAATTGTATGCAGAGTTGAAAAAACTTGCCGAATTTGATATTAAAATTTCTAAACCCGATTTTTCAAAGGTGATAGAAAAGAAAGATAAAACCGTTGAAAAAATAAGAAAAACACTAGAACTTGTTGTTAAAAATTCTGGAGTAAAAACAGTTTACGCTAATGCTTGTGTTAAAGATGAACACACAATAATTGCGGATTCCGAATGTTATAATGTAGATGAAATAATTATAGCAACAGGTTCAAAACCACGAGAAGTAAAAGGTTTGGAATTTGATGGCGAGTTTATTTTGTGTTCGGACGATGTTTTAAGTTTACAAAATCTTCCTGAAACAGTGTTAATTGTTGGTTCTGGCGCAATCGGCATAGAATGGGCACGCATTTTTTCAAACTTTGGTGTGGAAGTGATAATTACGGAAATGGCGGAACATCTTATTCCACTTGCGGATGTAGAAGTTTCAAAACGAGTGGAAAGGATTTTTAAACAAAAGGGAATAAAATTTTATTTGAACGACAGTATCCAATCAATCGAGAACAAGCGTGTTACTCTAAAAAGCGGAGTAGAGATTTCTCCTGATCTTATTTTAGTTGCAGCAGGAAGAACTCCAATTGTGCCGGCATCTGATACGGCAAAGGTTCTTGGTGATGCTTGTGGAGAAATTCAACTCGCACACTTTGCTATACATCAAGCAAAAGAATATACTCTTGGAATACCGTTTGAAAAAAGTTTAACTCCAAGTGTTATATACGGCGAACCAGAGATTGCGTGGGTCGGATTAAAAGAACAAGATATGGATGAAACATACAAAAAAGTAACCTTGCCAATCACAGCTCTTGGTAAAGCTTGGTGTGATGATTCTACGGATGGTTTTATTAAAATTATTTCAAAAGACGGTTTGATTTATGGTGCGCATATTGTCTCAAAAGAAGCGTCTTCACTAATTCATATTCTTTTAATAGCAATTCAAAAGAAAATAAAAATTAATGAGTTGAAAGAGATTTGTTTTGCTCACCCTACTTATGCAGAAGGCATTTTCGAGGGGGTAAATATACTTGGGTAAATATATTGGGGTAAATTCGTGGGGTAAATATTTTTGAGCGTTTTTATTATGCTCAATATAATTGAGCAAAAAAAAACCTTTCTTGACGAAAGGTTTGGAATCTTTTTAATAATTCCTCATGTGTAGAAGGTTAGTGTGTAGGTTGTATGAAAGGTTGTGTTATGTGATCGATGTAGTGTTTATTTAATGCTTACATATATATAAAGTATTTACGCAATTAAGAATTGCGCAACACAATATATATTGTTACAAAACTTTACACAAATTGTACGAGTTTTTCACCAAAAAGAATAATTCCAACAAGAATGCTGATAATTGTTGCGAACATTACTGCTCCGGCAGAAATATCTTTTGCCATTCCAACCATTCTTGAATATCTATTGTGATAGATTGAATCGAGAGTAAATTCTATTGCGGTATTGAGCATTTCTGAAACAATAACCAAACCTATTACAAATAATAATATACACATTTCCAATGCAGAAAACTTTAACGTTAATGCTGCAAATAATACTAAAATTGCAATTGAGACATGAATTCGTAAATTTAGTTCGCTTTTTAATACAAGCCTAAACCCCTTGCGTGCATTTTTAAAAGTATTATAAAATCCTTGAGACTTAAATTTTGTCATATTCAATACACTCCAACGCTTTTCGCTGTTCCCCTATAACAAAATTGTATTCCTCTTCGCTTTGATGGTCAAATCCAAGCAAATGCATAAGTCCGTGGCTTATTAAAAAGAAGAGTTCTTGTTCTTTGTTTTTGGAAAAACTAATGTCTCTGTTATCACCGGCAATTACTTTATCAAGCGCAATTACAATTTCTCCGAGATTAATATCGCCATCAAAGATAAAGCTGTTTTCATCATCTGCGAATATTGCAAATGTAATGATGTCTGCAGGATAATCTTTATCTCTGTAGTCGCGGTTCAGTTCGTGCGTTTTCTCTGAATCGCAAAACACCATATCAAGAGTAATAGATTCGTACTCTTTGCCTTCCAAACAAGATTTTGAACCAAGAGAGCGTATATAATGTTCTAACATTAATCTTGTCTTAGTTATTATATCTTTTTCGTCTACTTTCCAGTTATAAAATATATTTTCCGTAAAAATATTAATTGTTGTCATTCTTTTTATTTTCTAGTTCTTTAAGCTTTGACTCTAATCCGGCATCCAATGACGGCTGTAGGATTTCGTGATTAAGTTTGTTATTCTTATCGAGTTCTTGTACTAAATCATTATGATACTTAATACGCTTGTGGTGCATTCCTCTAAGCATTCTGGAGAAGGTTTCGGCAATTGTTTTCAAATCTTTCAATGTGAGTGGAGAATCAGACAATTGACCGTCATTCAAGCGCTCTTTGATAATTTTATTAATTATTGCATCAATCTCTTCGTTTGAAGGGTTTTTAGCCGCTCTTACAGCTGATTCAACAGCATCAGCTATCATAAGAATAGCGGTTTCTTTCATATTAGGTTTTGGTCCAGGGTATCTGAATTGTTCTTCATTAACATTTTCAGTCCCTTCCTCTTTTAGAGCTTCATTATAAAAATAGCTTACTAAGCTTGTTCCGTGGTGTTGGAGAATAAAATTCTGAATTACCTGAGGAAGATGAGCATCTTTCGCAAGCTCAATACCATCTTTTGGGTGAGCGGTAATCAACATTTTACTAAATCTTGGAGTGCAAGTTTTATGAGGGTTTTCAATTCCATAAAAAGATTGATTTTCAACAAAGAACATTGGGCGCATTAGTTTTCCAATGTCGTGGTACATTGCACCGACTCTTGCAAGTACGGGATTTGCACCGATTGCTTCTGCTGCATTTTCACAAAGGTGGGAAACCGTTAAGCTGTGGTTAAAAGTCCCTGGAGCTTCTTGCATTAATTTCTTGAGTAATTCTTGATTGTGGTCTGCCAGTTCCGCTAATCCGTATGGAGTCATTATTCTGAATATATTTTCAATTATAGGAAGCACGCCGAGTAGCAATACTCCACTCATTACAAAACAGTTGGCTACAATACAACCTAAATCTTTTAAAATAAGAAGGTTGTCTATATCCATCATAAATTTTTCAAGGAAGTAAATGCCACCAACAATTAAGATACCTGCAAGTGATATTTTCAGACTTACTATTAATAAGTCTGAACGCTTTGAGAATTTTAATTTAGAAACAGCCGTCATTACAACTGTGTTGAGAAGCATAAACGCAGCTACAACTTCAAGATTCAAGTGCATGCCGACTGCAATGAGTGCAAGAACTATTGTGGATGCAAAAAATGCGTTTCTTGGTGTTGTAAAAATTGAAACTAATATAGTATATGCCGGAATCGGTATCAAATATGCTGAATATCCTGTTGGTAAAAGTGCTGACGTGAACGCAAGTATTAATGTAAATGCGGCAAGCATTGTTAAGTGCTTAGCGTCATAGTATTGCTTTTCAAAACTTTTTTCATATTGTAAAAATACAAACGTGAAAAATGCGATTAATACGTAAATGCCAAGTATTCCGCCGTAATTAACTTCCAAAACATTATATCCGGCAGCTCTTAATGCGTCACGTTTCAATTTAGTAACAGGTTCACCTTCAAATAAAATTCTGTCACCTTTTTTGAATGTAACTTCATAAGGTTTTACTGCATTTTGTGCATTTTTCTTTGCTATTTCTGTTGCAAATTCGTCTACAACCATGTTTGGAACGATAATTTGGTTTAAAATTCCTGTAATTAGAGTTCCTTGATATCGAGGTACGTTATTAGGCAAACTACGTTTTATGATAGAATCCACATTTCCTGTTTCAAAATCTTTTGAGGAAATACCTGAGTTAAGAACAGAGGTTAAAGTTATTTTTGCTTTATCAAAAACATAGTGTAAGTCGTTGTTGTCTGATTTAAGTAGAAATTCTACAAGTCCTCTTTTTCCTGATTCATCAAAAAGAACGCTCAATTCTTCTCGCTTAATTTCATCGGATATATTTTTTTCTCTGATTTTAATAACAGAATTTTGTAGTGTAGAAAGGCTTGTTGATATGAATTCATCTTCAGCCGGAGTTAAGATTGGTTCAACACTCTGAGCAACTTCTTTTCTATGTTGTTCTGTCTTTTTTGTATCAACAACTTTGATATCTTTTTGTGCAACAATATCTTTTTTGCTTATTCCGTTTTCAATAACTTTTTGGAAAAAGAGATTTTGCGAAGAAAGTGTTACTGTCATAAGAAATGTGAACAAAATAAAACACATTATATTTCTAAATGGTTTCGACGTAATATATTCTAAAATTTTATTCATATTTACTCCTTGTTATCTTTCCTTTTTACTACAAATCCGCATTTAGTACAAGCCAAAACTTCTCCGGTACTATCAACCGGCATGAAATTATGTTTGCAATAAATTGCGTCATCGTTCTCCGGCTCAAAGGTTTCACGATATATTCCATCAGGATTCGCGCCTTTGCCACGTTTATTTTTGTTAAGCCATTTTATAAAAAGTTCTACAATATACATTTATTTCACTCCGAAATGGCGATGAAGAAAGTGTTAAATTTTAAATCCGAAAGGCAGATAAATACCGAGTTTTCTTATTACAAGTTCGCCCATGCTTTCAGTCACGACATCAATTTCATCGTCACCCTGAAATTCGTACATTACTTGTCTGCAAGCTCCACAAGGATTGCAATCGTCAGCATTCGGAGAGTAAATAGCAACTGCTAAAAGTTCTTTTTCGCCTTCTGATATGGCTTTGAATATTGCACATCTTTCAGCACAAATAGTCATACCGAATGATGAGTTTTCTACATTGCAACCTGAATATACTTTTCCACTTTTCGCAAGTACTGCTGCTCCGACAGCAAATCTCGAGAAGGGAGAATAAGACATTTTTGATGCTTCTTTAGCTGTATTCATTAATAAATTATAATCATAGTTCATAGATTATATTGTAGCCTATTCCCTGCTAAAAAAATCCGTTAACCGGTTGAATTTTGTTTTTAAAGATGTATAATTTCGGTATGAATGATTATTTGAGTAATATTATAAATCAATACAAGAGTTTTGATGAAGTGCATGCAATAGCACTGGGAGGTTCTTCTGCTGCGAAAACCGCAGACAAATCTTCTGATATTGATATGTATGTTTTTGTCAAGAAAGATTTGCCCATTGAAAAACGAGAAAATCTAATAAAAAAATTCTCTTCTAAGTATGAAGTTGGAGGAGATTATTTTGGCGCAGGTGATGAATATTTTGTTGATGGAATGCAGCAACAATTGGATGTAATGTACTGGAGTAAAGACTGGTTTGAGAGTACTGTTCATAATACTTGGGAAAAACATCAGGCATCAAATGGGTATTCAACGTGTTTTTTACATACACTAAATATTTTTGACATTATTCACGATACTGGAAGTTGGCTTCAAGGATTGAAAGATAAATTAAAAAATCCTTACCCTGATGAATTACAGGCAAATATAATAAAACGCAATATGATGTTGATGAAAGATAAACCTTTTGCGTCTTATTACGAGCAAGTTAAAAAAGCAATTAAACGTGATGATATAAATAGTATTAATCACAGAATTGCTGCTTTTTTGGAGAGTTATTTTGATGTAATTTTTGCAAAGAATAAAATTTTACATCCGGGAGAAAAACGTTTGATTCAATTCGCAAAAACAAATTGCAAAATTTTGCCTGAAAAATTTGAAGAAAACATCCGCAAACTCTTAGTACAACCAAACGTAGATACACTTAAGATTTTATCAAATATGGTTGAAAACGTAAGGAAGATTTAAGAATTAAACTTGTTTCTATTTTTTAATCCTTTTTACCAACTCTTGTGCGTATTCCATTTTGAATAAAAGGTTTAGAACGGTGTAAATCCCCATTGCAAAAGCCATTACAACAATGATTTTTACTATTTCAAAAACATATTTAGGCAGTTGCAATTTATCAAATTCTATTCCGATAAACCAACAAGCAATGAATGTTATAGCGCCGGCAAGTAGCATTTTTGCCAAATTCTTGAACAATGATTTATAATCGAGTTTTATTTTTTTATAAATAAATAAGCCTAAAAATACTGCGTTAAACAGAGTAACAAAAGTTGTAGAAAGGGTAATTCCTGCAATACCCATATCAAGTTTTAAAATTAAAAGCCAGTTTAAAAATGCTTTTAACCCAATTGATGACATTGCAATTATAAATGGAGTTTTGGAATCATTAAACGCATAATATACTCTTGTAATCGAGTCTCTGAATACGTAAGGTAAAATAGAAAATGACAAGAAACAAAGAGCTTCTGATACCATAACAACGGCATTTGAATTAAATGCGCCACGTTCAAAAACAAGCGAAACACCATCTTTTGCAAGCAGTAGGATTAGTAATAACATCGGAATGCCTACAAAAAACAGAACTCCGACACCTTTATTAAAATATGTGCGTATTTCATCGCATTTGCCTTCGCCGGCTAATTTTGAAAATATTGGAAACAAAGGTACTAAAAATGCTGTAACTAATATTCCAACAGGAAATTGAAAAATTCTGTTTGCAAAAACGACAGAAGTCCACGCACCTTCTCTTAATGTCGATGCGAAAAACATATCTATATATATGCTGATTTGTCCGATTGTGGAGCTTAAAATCGCAGGAAATAAAAGCTCGCAAATGCTTTTGAATTGTGGATTATTTATTACATCAATATTTGGTTTTAATTTGTAGCCGAGTTGTTTTACTTTGGGGAGTTGTATTGCAAGCTGACAAAATGCTCCGACTGTTGTTGCGATTGCAAGAACTGTACCGGACTTATCATTATGCGCCAATGAGATTACAGCAATTACAACAATGCTTAAAATCATTGGTGATAAATTAGGTAAAATATATTGTTTATGTGTTACTAAAAGTCCGTAAAAAATGCCGATGATACCGCCAATCAAAATGATTGGAGACATTATTTTAAAGTGTGCGGAGGCTAATGCTAGAAGTTCCAGAGAATCTGCAGAAATAATAATTCCCATAATTTTGTCGGCAAAAAAGAATCCACCGATTGCCATTACTGCAAAAAATATAAACGAAACTGTTAAAAAAGTGTTATAGAGTTTATTAACAACTTCATCCGGTTTTGAATTAAAGTCTGGAAGTAGTTTTGAAAAAACTGCTACAACTGCGCTATGAAAAGGACCTCCGACTCCTCCCAAAATGATAATCGCAAGAGAAGGTATTTGTAATGCGTAGAAATAGGCATCTGAAACCAAGGTTGCGCCATAGAAATTTGCAACAACCATATCTCTTACAAACCCCATAAATTTACTGGCAATCGTTACCAGTGCAATCAGCCATGCAGCTTTTAAAACGCTTTGTGTATCATTTTTCTTCGTCAATTCTGCCATACTTCTCTACCAATTCCACATACAGAGTAACTGTTCTTCCAAGTGTTGGCGGGTAAAACACAATTGTATTTGCGCCGTCCTCTATGTAGCGTGAAATATCTATCCTGAAATCTTTTTGAAAAATAGTTTTAGTTACCGGAAGCTCAAGGACTTTGCCGTTAATCATAACAGCAATCTTTGGAGCTGTTGAATTTGTAATAACAATTTGCGCCCTTCCAATTGGAGCCCAGAAAGTTTGTTTTACTTCCTCGCCATATATGGTAACCGGCATTGTACCTAGGTTTATTCCTGTATAATAATGTCTCAATATGTTGTAATAAGGCTGTCTCAATTTTGTAGACATATAACCTGCGCCGTACTGACTCATGCCGACACCATGTCCGAATCCTCCGCCTTTAATAATGATATCGGTTATGTTACCCTCACTATTTTTCTTGTTTTCAAACAAAATATTTGCACTTGGAAGCGAAATTCCGTTTTTCTGAAAAACTCGTCTGATAACAAGTTCTTTAGAAATGCGATAGCAATTTTTATTGGTCATCAATTCCACCTCAATTGCTTTTCCGGAAGTTCCGCGTCGCATAACTTTAATATCTTTAATATGACCTAAATCATCACCTTGTTTGAAAGCCGGATGTATAAATCCTGTTTTCGATTGTGCTATTAGCGTTGTTTTTAAAACATTTTCCAGTTCGCTTGCTGTCCATTCTTTTTGCCATCTGTAATAAGGCGATTCTATGTCAAAAGATGGAATTTTTGATTCATAAAACTCTTTTGCCTTTTCTTCTTCGTTTAATGGCTCAAACTCAGATTTATCAGGAACGGCAGATAAATAAGGTTTATCTATGGACGGAAACATTTTTGTTAAAGGGTCAGAAAATGCATTTGCATAGCTTTCTGTGTACCCGCCTGCTGTTGAACTGTATAAAGCAAGGATTGGTTCGTTGTTGTATAAAGCGACAATTCCGTCTGTTTCCATAACTGCGCGGGTTGCTAAATCGTCCTCAGTGTTAACACCGTAATAAACTTGACTCGCAACGCTGTCGACGACATTAAATTCTTTATAAGCTTGTGTTCTTGGTGTTAGGACATAGTTTCTGGCTGCTACCGCCTGAGCTTTTAATGCTTCTAATCCAAATTTCACCGGCATTTCATTTGGAACGACTCCTTTTAAATATTCTTGTATTTCAATCAGGTTGATAAGGTAAAAACCCTTACCTTCGCTGTGTCTTACAACTTCAAACGCTCCGTGATAGAGTGCCGGCATGCTTTTTCGTTTAAGGTCTTTTACACCTAATACACCGCGAGGGCAAATTATTACAAAATCTCTGAGTGTTGCCCATTTCCCATCAATGTAAATATCCAGTCCGGAAATTCCGTTTCGGATTAATATTTCTGATTCCGCAGAAGCTGCTGCAATAATTTTACGAGTTTCTTTGTCACAAATTTCACAATCAGAAGTTCCGTATACGATTACTTCCTGTTTCAAAACATTTTGAAATTTGTTGTCTGTAAGTCCGACTCTAACAACATCATCTGCAAAAACGATGTTACACAATAAAAGAGCGAAGAGCAACAAAAATAATTTGCAAAATTTATTAGTGAATCTCTGAAATAAATTCAGAGAAAGATTGCATTTACTTACTTTAATTCCCAAATCGTACCATCCTTAGAATCTTTTAGAATAATACCTGCGTTATCAAGTGCTATACGTATTTTATCAGCAACATCCCAGTTTTTTTCAGTTCTTGCAAGTTTTCTTTTTTCTATAATTTCATCCATAGAAGAGAAATTCTCTCCCAATTCAGCACTTATAGATTCGAGTTTTTGTGAAAGTTCTTCTTCTGATAATTTTGCTTTTTCAAAAGTAAAACCAAGCGTAGTTGCAAGTTTATGTAAAAGTGTAAATGCGTAAGGTACGTCTTTGTTGGCTTTTCCTGCCAAATCAAAAAGAACGGCTAAAGCTTTTGAGGTGTTTAAATCCTCATCCATTGCCTCAACAAAAGAGTTGTATTCATCAAACTTTGTTATGTCTATAGATTCATCAAGCGGAGTTTGTTTTGCATTTAACATTCTTTTGACACCATTAGCGGCTGCTTGTAATGCTTCATCAGAAAATTCAACAGGCATTCTGTAATGGTTTGTTAAAATAAAGAATCTGATAGTATTGGAATCATACGATTTCAACAAATCGTCAATTGTTAAAAAGTTTCCAAGCGACTTTGACATTTTTTCTTTGTTTATTGTCACAAAACCGTTATGTAACCAATAATTAACGAATTTACATCCATTTGCACATTCTGATTGTGCTATTTCGTTTTCGTGGTGAGGAAAAATTAAGTCAGCACCGCCGGCATGGATATCAAGAGTCTTGCCAAGATATTTTCTGCTCATAGCGGAACATTCTATATGCCATCCAGGGCGTCCGATTCCCCAAGGAGATTTGTATCCGAATTTTTCATCCTTTTTCCAAAGTGCAAAATCGAGAGGATCTTCTTTTTGTTCTCCGACTTCAATTCTTGCACCGCTTTCTAATTGATCAATCGGTTGTTTAGATAAATAACCGTAGTTAGAAAATTTCTTAACTCTGAAATAAACATCACCATTAGCTTCATAGGCGTAACCTTTGTTGATTAAGTCTTTAACAATGGCAATCATTTCGCCCAATGTTTTTGTTGCAAACGGTTCAATATCAGGTTTTAAATTGTTTAAAGCTTTCATGCTGTCAGAAAATCTCTGATACCAATATTTTGAAACTTCTTCAGGAGTCTTTCCTTCTTTTTCTGCTTTTTTTAGAATTTTGTCATCTACATCGGTTACATTTCTGCAATATGTTACGTCAAAACCTTTAAATTTTAAGTATCTGTACAAAACATCCCAAGTTATATAACATCTTGCGTGTCCTAAATGTGCATTATCATAAACAGTAGGTCCACAAACGTACATTTTTACTTTGTTATCTTCAATAGTTTTAAATTCTTCAATCTGATTTGTGTAAGAGTTATGCAGCTTCATTAAATTACTCCTCTCCGAATACTCCTCAACCATATTACAACAAACAGAATTAACTGTCTATTAAAAGCCGTTGCGCAAAAATTCTTGGATTCCGTGTATTACTGCACCATTTTTGCATTTGCTTTTTTTGTGTTGTGATAAGTGAGTAATGGAATTAACACACCAAGAAGAATTGGTGAAATAAGTACGGTTGAAATTGCCCCTGGAAGTGAATTTAAACCGCGTGCCATTTTTAGAATTTGGTTATTTTTGATATTTCCGGAACCTTTCATAAGTTTCGTAATGCCATCTCTTGTAGCAGCATCGTGTTCACTTATTTTTTCAAAAAGTCCGATGATTTTCTTGTTCTTTTCTTCTTTTGAAAGATTTTTTATTGAATCAAGTGTGAACGTGTTTTTATTAAACATACAAGTTTTGTTTTCTGATTTTGAAAAGATTTTTTCTAAATCGCCACCCTTGTTTGCTACGAAATTAGAGAAATTCATAAGTTTTGCTTTTGAATCAATGTTGCCGTATATTGCATCCAAATCCGCAACAGAGAGTACTTCCAAATTACTGTAAGGATTTATGATATCCATTGCTTTTTTGAAAACATTTTTTCCGTCGGAAGCTCTGTTTGTAAGGATAAATCCCATCTTGTCTTCATAACTTCTTACAAGTGCTTTTGTTAACATTGGTACAGCAAATACTACGGATAATGATGAAACAGTATCTCTTAAAAGAATTTCATTAATTTCTGTCATATCACGCTTACCGTTTTTGTCGATTTGAGCCCTATCCCAAGCTCTTTTACCTCTAGGAAGCAAAAGTCCTAAGGTGGAAAGCAATGCAAATGTTGTTTTTGTGAAATTGTATCCGCTGTATTCTAACAATTCATGCAATTTTTCCGGAGTGTATTTAGTAATTACCTGTCCTATTCTTGCAAACATGCCGTTATTGTTGATTCCACGACCTTTGAATGAAGGAGAAGTTGCATCTTCTTGTGTTTGCATAGCTTGTCTTGCTCTTGCACTCGGTGCAACATCACTACGTGCATAAATTTTAGGTAATACAGACAATCCACCCAATGTTAATGCTATGTTTGTAATGTTTGTTAATAAACGTTTTGTGGAAAAATTGTTTTTCATATTGTCTATAGCATTGTTGTCAATACGTGAATATTCAGGATTATTTACTATTGCATCATCTCCAAAGTCTTTTATTGCACGTAAAACATCTGTAGTTGCAAAAGATTTTTTAGTCTCACCTTCTCCGACTGTAACCTTATTCACTGCATACAGATTAGTTGATGTTTCGGATAATTTATCATTAATTTTTGTTACAATATTTTGCTGCGCAGTACTACGAATATTCTTATCTTTTGAATTGTATTTCGTAAATTCTTCTTGCAAGTATTTTATTGTTTCTTCTGCGTTTTTATCGTTAGTAACGGTATCTCTGTATATTTTTTCAATGTTGTAGTTAGAGAATTCTTGCTTAAGTTTTTGTGCATCGCTTTTGGCTGCATGATTGAACTCTGGTTTTGATATCATCGTTTTCATGTTTTCAGCCATACGTTTTATTAACCTTGTGTTTGTATTAGTTGATTTGCAGAACTTCGTTGTAACAGCAAGTACTGTTGGTGCAACAAACATGATATAAGGACCAGTTAGCCCTTCTCGTAAAAGAACTTCACAACCTTCTTGTTTGTTATACTTGCCTGTGATTTCCTTATCGCGTTTAAAACCAGTGATAGTTCTCGGCAAAGTCATTCCAAGTCCGTCTTGAATAAGGAATGACAACAAGTATCCTTTGCTTTCAATCCATTGCATCATTGCGCTTGATACACCAAGTAAACCCATTCCTGCGGATTTGAATGCCGGCATAGCGGAATTGTTGTTATAATTGCGCATGAGATTGTTATTCTTCGTATTTCTCTGCTGCGTGCGTGTGTTTGGCAATTCTGCCTGAGAGTAAGTAGAAGATATTTTCAAGATTCCGCCCCTATTTTCTGCCTTAAGTGTAAACTGTACACCATTATATGGGCTTTTTACTATGCTTGCAAGCAAAGTATATACGATTGTTAGAAAAATTTACAAAGCAAATTTGGGTGGATTCATAAATCAACTACAACTCAAAAATATTGAAGAAGATTGATAAGGTAAATCACAGATTTACCGCAGCCTTGCAATCTATTTCTTAAGTTCAAGGATTTGTAACAGTTGAGTTTCATTGATGTTAGGTATTGCTCTTACTATTTTCAACATGTCATTAATACGACTTTCATTTTTAATTAACTCTTTGGTGTATGCGCCAGTGTATCGCAAACCTCCTGTTGTATAAAGTTGTAATATAGAGGAATCACCACAGTCAGCTAATATTATGGCTATTTTATCTAAATCGTATCCCAATTTAAGTAGTTGACTTAGCTCTTGTGTATTATCACCAACCATAGGTGCGATTTTAAATATTTGACTCGGTGTAGCGAGCTGCTCCATTAAGAAATCTACTGCAGCAGATGGTTTAATTTTTGCGCATTCGTCAAATCCCATTAGCGGATGTTCGCCGTTCTTTTTATTTAGAAGTTTTATATATCTTGCCAATGTCGGATTAGTCTCATAAGCGTCTACTGCCACTTTCACCGAGTAAGGAGAATAATATTGATCCCTTGAATTTGTTAAGGCATGAAAGTTATTTGGATTTTTATTATATAAATTAACTATACTCGCCAATTCATTGATAACATCTTTAGATTTAAAATAACTGTCAAACATACTGTGCCAATCAATATTATCATAATTCCTTGGGTCTTTTATGAAATTCATAACTCCCTCTGGGTTATCAATGCTGAGTTTACAAATCATTCCCATTGGCATGCAATTATGAAATCTGGTATCTTGAATAGTTGATATGATATTTTTAACCAATTGTGGATTTTTTTGATATGCTTCTACCATGAATGATAATGAATAGAAGCCACGAGGATCTCTTCGATTAAAATTAAACATTTTTAGACCCGGATCATTGATCATTTGTTGAAGAACTCTGGGATATTGTTTTTCAATTTCAATCAACTCAGGAATCGCTTTGATATCTAATGCAAAATTGTCTATAACACTGTAACGATTTCTATGTTCAACAGGATGTGGGCTTTTCATATCAACTAAACGTTTCAATGCCATAACATCATCAACATCACTTGCACAACTTGCTAATAATTGGACTGCTTTAGTATCAATGTCTCGTTCAGCGTTATAGCATAACCACTTGGTAGCTTGTGGTGACTGTTCATAAGCTTTTAACCATAATGCATTCTCTGGATTTCCTGGAAACGTAGTTTCTAATTCTGCGGAAAATGCGGCAATTTCATCTGGAGTAACTTTTGGTATTGCGGTTGTTTGAGTGGATTTTGCTGCAGCAGGTTTTGCCGGAGCTTTTGCTGATGCAGCAGGTGTTTTTGGAGCAGCT
>CAZCZF010000033.1:0-19344 GCA_964503025.1 uncultured Vampirovibrio sp.
CATAATATTAATTATAGTATAAACATGACTTGCTTTTTAATATGTATTAAAATAAAATTTGCAAAAAGGTGTTGCTTATGATATAATCGCTTTGTGTTGTAGGGTGTGTTATGTATGTTCGTTCAATTAATAAAAATGAACAAAGCAATATTGTTAAAGGAAATTCTCAATTTGCTTTGCAATCAAAAACAGATAAATTCCATAAAGTGCGGGCTGTACAATTTAAGGCTTCTGCTCAGGAAATAGAGAGAATGCTTGCTAGAAAGGGTGTAACTTGCGATTTTGCTGGAAATAACTTTATTGCAGAGTGCGTAAGCAAAACAATTAATATATTCGAAGATTTGTTTGGTAGATCTAGTTTGCCACATGAGATAAATTTTAAACACATAGGTCCCTCTGAAAGAGAAGGTCTCGCGCGGTATTGTGCCACATATCACAGTGTTGATATTAACGCAACAAGTGATTGTTTTAGAAATAAATACTCATTGCAAAATGCAATGTCAAAACATAAAAAAGTGCTAGGCATGCCCGCTTGGCTTTCAACATCGCATTATCTTCATCCTATAGTGCATGAGTTTGGTCATGGAGCACATTTTAAAAAACATTGAGTCTAGAGGGAATGAATATGCTTGGGGATGGATGAGTGACAAAGTTTTGCCCAATGCAGTAAGTAGATTAATTGCAAAATTTAAGTTAAGCGAATATGCAAACTACAATTTGAAGGAATTTATGGCAGAGCGTATTTCAAAAGATATTTGTAAAAATCTTAGTTACAGTGATTCTTTTGTAGGAAATAGAAAAAATTTGGATTACTCAAATATTTTTTATAATAAATGAAATTGTAGATACTCGACTCCTCAAGCATATTACAGATATGGAATGGCGATATGAGTGGAGCTGACAATGCTACAGATGCGATTGACGTGTACTTAACTGAGCTTGAAAGAGAGGCATACTCATCTAAGCATAAGCAACGAAGTTTTTGGGGTATTGTTGATGAGGTTGCAAGTTCTATTACAGGGCAAGCGCGTTGGCTAGATAAGTATAATAGGCCTAAAAAAACAAAGCAAACTTATTAACTTGTGTGTTATAATAAGTGAAAAGGAGTGTGTTATGTTAAAAATGAGTTCCTTTAATGGAGTTTGCTTTCGAGAGCAAACTGCGAAATCTAAGAATAACAATTTAAGCAATCAGCAAAAGATAGGATTAGGATTTGTTAAGGCTTCACTTGCAGGAGTTGGAGTCTATGCGGGTATAAAAGGCAAAAAAGTTTCCTTATTTAAAGCACTTGAAAAACAAGGAGTAGAATTAAGAGATGGAATCGCTGTTTTAAAGGAATCCGGAGAAAAATTCACAGGAAGCGTTAAAAGAAACGTAAAAAACTTTGGTCTTAGACAAGAAACAATATGCTATGATAATGGAGTCATGACAGAAAGAGTATGCCACAATATTTGGGGTAAAGAAGTATGTGGTGACTTTTATAAAGATGGAGTGTTGCGAATAAGTATTCCTGGAATTTTAAGTCGCGGAAAACGAAAGGCATTTCCTATCTATACTTATGATAAAACAGGAAAACTTGAATCATTGGGAGATAACTTCGGAACAGAAATGGATTCTGTATTTGCAGAAATGAGACAACATATTAAAAACTTGAAATAAATTATCTTAATAAATCCTGAATGCCAAACTTCCGTCCACCTTCATTATTAGTAAATTTCATCAACTTTTCCGTCAACGGATTTGTTTGATATGTTTTTGTATGTTTATTTTCTTGTTCCATATAAGGATTAGAAATTACAGTAAATCGTTTTTGTTGTTCTGTTGTCATTCTCTCAAAAGCCTCTCTCTTTAATTAAATATCTCTTATGTATATATAAAGTATTTAACTTTCTGAAAATTGCCTTTTTTCTTTTCTTTTATTAAGAATTGTAACATTCAATTTACATTTTTTCAATTTTTGTTACTTTTTGAAACATTCAGATGTAGAATTTTTTGTTTTTCTGATACACTGTTGTGTGTATGGGATTAATTGCAGTATAGTTGAAAATCCCAAAGAAAGGTACATTATGGATATATTCTCGTTATTTACGCTGAGTGGCGGTCTGGCATTTTTTCTTTACGGTATAACGATTATGTCATCGGGGCTAGAAAAGATTGCGGGGGGCAAGCTTGAGCGTATCCTAAAGAAGATGACAGCAAACCCGATTAAGGCTTTGGTTTTCGGAGCAGGGATTACGGCAGCAGTTCAATCTTCGTCAGCAGTAACCGTTATGTTAGTCGGGCTTGTTAACTCCGGTATTATGAAACTTTCACAGGCAATCGGTGTCATCATGGGGTCAAATATCGGTACAACGATAACAGCATGGATTTTAAGTTTATCAGGGATTCAGAGTTCTAATTTCTTTATAAGATTATTAAAACCTGAATCCTTTTCTCCTATTATGGCACTTGTTGGTGTAATATTGATAATGGTTGCAAAAAGTAACAAGCGTAAGAATGTGGGTTCTGTTCTTATCGGTTTTGCAATTCTGATGTTTGGTATGGAAGTTATGAGTGATTCTATGTCACCTCTTGCTGATATGCCACAATTCCAGCAAACTTTAACAATGTTTCACAATCCGATATTCGGTGTTCTTATTGGGACTGTAGTTACTGCTATTATTCAAAGTTCAGCAGCATCTATAGGTATCTTACAGGCATTATCAATGGTTGGCGGAATTACATACGGTATGGCAATACCAATTATTATGGGACAGAACATAGGTACTTGTATTTCGGCAGTGCTTTCTTGTTTAAGCGGAGTTAGTACTGCAGCAAAAAGAGTTGCGGCTGTTCACGTTGTATTCAATGTTATTGGTACAATAGTTCTTCTTTCGGCTTACTGTTTTGCAAACTCTATCTTTAAATTTGCATTACATAATGCAGATATTTCTCCGTTTGGAATTGCAGTTGTTCATTCTATTTTCAATATCGTGGCAACAATTATGTTATTCCCGTTTGTGAAATTACTTGAAAAAATCGCAATTATCGTTGTTCCGGATAGAAAAGTTAAAGGCAGTACGGTTATTCTTGATGATAGATTGCTTTTAGCACCATCCTTTGCAATTGCAGAATGCTACCGAAAATCTGTGAAAATGGCAGAAATGGTGGAATTTAATTTCATTAATTCTACAAAAATGTTGAAAAGTTATCACAAGAAAAAAGCTGAACAAATTTCTGCCAACGAAATCAAAATTGATACATACGAAGATAAATTGAATGCGTTTATGCTCAAATTATCTGCAAAAGAACTTACAGAAGAGGATAATGCAAGGATTTCTCAACTTCTTTTGGCAATTGGTGATTATGAAAGAATGGGAGACCACGCTACATACATATTAAAAATTGCAGAAAAACTCAAAGAAAGTGAGAAAAAATTGTCTGCGGAAGCTGTTGAAGAGCTTAAAGTTATCGTACATGCAGTTTCTGAAATCTTTACGGTTTCGTTTGAAGCGTATAAAACTGACAACTTGCAATTGGCACAAGAAGTCGAACCATTAGAAGCTGTAATCAAACGTATTATCAGAAAAGTTAAGAATCGTCACATACAAAGACTTAAAGACGGTTTATGTACCGCTGAAGTCAGCTTTATGTTCTCTGATTTATTAAATGATTTGAGAAGAATCGCTGCACACTGTGGAAACATTGCAACCAGCGTAATACAACTTCATGATAATTCTATTGATAAACACGAATATAACCACAGAAACAAAGATGAGGACTTGGAATTTATCAGCAAATACGAGGATTACAAGTCAAGATACTCTGTTTCAAGACACAACAAATCTACTGAAGAATATACTAAAGTTTAATAGTCCTGAAAATCGTAGAGTATTTATGAGAACCGTAGTAAATGACGATGGAAACAAAATAGTTTTCAACGTCATTTACTTCTAAATAGCTTTCAACCGGCTTTTTACGTTTAGTGCTGTTAAAATTACCCAGAAAATCTAAAAATCCCATATGTACTTTTTGAGACGGAGTCAGCTTTGGTTTAGGTATATGTTCATCATAGAATGTTTCAGGTGTATAATCTCTTTCATACACAGGTATAATGTGCTTTACAACACCGTTTTGTTTGAATAATAAATACCACTTTCCATCTTGCTCTCGCGGAGTAAGCAAATAATACCCCGGTTCTATCGTGATATTTTTAAAATAGATTGGAGAAATTAGTCTCAAAAGCGGATACACAAACCAAGAAGTATCCTTCATATCATAATATTGATCAGGATCTATGTCATGAAGGTATGAGAAGGTTGGAACTTCTAAATCGTTGTATATTTGTGCATAATTTTTTGTAGCTTTGGTTTTTTGAGAAGGCGGAATGACAATTTCTTCTTCCTTATTACTGTCAGAAAATGTATGAAAAACTTGATTTTCTTCCTCTTCTTCGTTTTCTAAATCCTCTGGATTTATGTCATCATAAAATCCGGCAGGTGTACCGGCATGTATTTCTTCAGGCTCTGCATACGCTATAGGCAGGGTAAAACAAATTAACGCAAATAATAATAAACTCTTTCTTAACATACAATAATTTTAATAGAATTTTTACAAAAATCAAGAGGGGAGATTCTGCACGAAGCAATCCACAATATCATCGTACAAATACATTCAACGTACAATTCTTGAAAAAAACTGGATTCCCAAACTTTCAGTTTGAGAATGACGTTGTTGTTTTCAATTCATACATACTCCCTTTCAAGAAGAAAGTAGAGCAATTTGTTTTTTGTATCGTTACACCAAAATTTCGCGTTCGTTTTTGTAAGTTACGTAACCTAACGGTGCAGCGGGTGGTTTGCGCAAATTCTTTGCTCTTGTATAAATTACTCCGACTTTTGAAGGCTGAGATGCTGAAGAATACTCTCGTGCGACTTTACAGCACTCAAAAATCACTTCCTCATCAGGTTCTGTGTTCAAAACTTTTAATAGCACATGAGAGCCTGCACAAAGTCTCGTATGAAACCAATAATCGTCATCCTTTGCAAGCTTAGATATTATATAATCATTCTGCCTGTTATTGCGCCCGATATAAACATCAAAATCCTTAATCTTAATTTTCATAATTGCAGATTGCTCTTGTTTTTTAGGCTTTTCTGCCGAAATAATTTCCGGCTTTATTTCTTCAAAATCTCGCATATTCTTTGCGCAATTAATACTATAAATCAAATTCTCCAAATACTCTTTTTCAACATTCAACGAATCAAGCATTTCTTTTGATTTTTCTTTCGTAGTCTTTGATTTTGTATAAAGTTTAAAATACCTTTGCGCGTTTTCATTGAGCGTTTTTGTTTCATCCAACTCTACGATAATATTTTGTTCAATATTATAGTCGAAAAGTTCTATTTCCCTTTGATAGTCTGCTTTTAAATACAAATTTGCAGTAAGAAGTTCTCCGCAAAGTTTGTATTTCTCTGTATTATCACGTTTTTTGAGCAAGGTCGTAATCTTATTAATCGCATTATTAACTTTTTTTAGTTTCGGACTAACAATCGCATTGAGTCGTGCACGTTCATTTGTAATGTTCACGTTTGCCTGAACAGTCGCAAAATAATCGTCCACATCAACACCTTCAAAAGCCGATTTTGTCGGTGGACAAGGTGATGTTGGGGGGTAAATATACTTTAATCCGCCTTGAAGCTCACGATAACGACTTTTTTCTGTTCCAATATTGTGTGCACATCCGATAATTATAAAAGTTTCTCTATCATAAAGTATTACGTTTGAATGTTTCCCCATTAATTCTATACACAAACAAAGCGAACGTTTTTGAGACAATTCATCCATTGTCTCAAAGTGTAATTCGAAAATTCTTTCATTTTCTACAACTAATGCGTCTGCAATTCTACAACCTTCCAAATATTTTCTAAGCAGCATACAGAACATTGGCGGGTGCTTAGGAATTTGAAGTCCCCTTTTATTCTCATTTTCGTTTGACATAAAGCAAATATGATAAAATTGCGGATTGATGTTTACATAGAATTTTTTTGAAACCCCATTATTGCGAAGTGAAAATACAAAATCTCGGCGCGTAGGCTGTTGAATTTTTTGCAACCTCGCACCAATAAAAAAATCTATATCTTCTTCAAAGAATTTTTTTATAGTTAAATAATCAATATTTTTCATAGAATATCACCACCCCACATTCTTTTACAAAGTGAGGGAAAAACAAAGTTTATACGCTTAGTGCAACCATGTCGGGATTTTCGATTACAGAGCGCACATAGTTGTAATAATCATTTTTTGTACCATATTTTTCAATTTCTTTCAACAGAGCTTCTCTTGTAATGAATTTTTGATTAAACGCAATTTCTTCCAAGCAAGAAATTTTTACCCCTTTATTAAGTTCCATTGTTTGCACAAACAAGCTCGCTTGAAGCATTGAATCGTGAGTTCCGGTATCAAGCCAAGCAAAACCTCTACCAAGAATTTCAACATTCAATTCTCCGAGTTCAAGATATATTTTATTCAAGTCTGTTATCTCTAATTCCCCTCTTTGTGAAGGTTTTAGAAGTTTTGCAAATTTACAAACTCGATTATCATAGAAATACAAGCCTGTTACGGCATAATTTGATTTTGGTTTTGCAGGTTTTTCTTCCAGAGAAATCGCTTTGTTATTGCTGTCGAATTCAACCACACCAAATCTTTCCGGATCTTTAACCGAATAACCGAAAACTGTTGCACCGCAATTATTTTTTAATGCGTTTTTCATAATCGTAGAGAAACCATGACCGTGGAAAATATTATCGCCCAAAATTAGCGCAACATCATCATTGCCGATAAAATCCTCTGCTATTAAAAACGCATCTGCAATACCTCTTTGCACATACTGAATTCTGTATTCTATATTTAATCCGTATTTTGAACCGTCTCCAAGCAATTTTGTGAAATTTTCATAATCTAATTCATTCGTAATAATAAGAATATCTTTTATGCCTGCAAGCATGAGAGTTGAAAGTGGATAATAAATCATTGGCTTATCGTAAATTGGCAATAAGATTTTTGAAATCGGCTGCGATGCCGGATACAATCGTGTGCCAGCTCCTCCTGCTAAAACTATTCCTTTCATTTACTTTCGGTCCCTTTCTTTATTCTTATTTTCTGAATTGTATCATCGCTGTTTCCAAGCAGGCATTATCAATAAGACATCCCGGTGGAATGTGCAACCCTTTGCTTTTTGGTTGGTTTAAGAGTACTACATAAGGCACATAATGCGCATTATATTCATACATAAGATTATGACCGTATCTTGTAGAAGTGTCAACTTTTATAAATGAATATTCTCCGTTATGTGTTTTCATAGCCTTTTCATATATGGGATTAAACATAACACAATATTTGCATTTAGCGGATGATAAATACAAAAAGACATTATTACCTTTGTTCAAAGCATTCTCAAGTTCTCCTGCAATAACCGACTGCATAAAAAAGAACGCAAAAAATAATAACATCCACCTCTTAAACATACAAGTGATAATAACATTATATTAATCAATTTTCAATAGGTAAACTATGTTGCACACAAATATGTTGACAATTGTTTTCTAATCATTAAATTGAAGGTATGACTAAAGACTATTACAAAATTTTAGACATACCGGAGTTTAGCACATCAGAAGAAATCAAAAATGCGTACCGCAAACTCGCACGCAAATGGCATCCTGATATTGCAGGAAATTCTCCCGACGTTGTATCCAGATTTAAGGATATAAATGAAGCTTACGAAATTCTTTCTGACTGCTTAAAAAGAACAGATTATGATAAAGCAAGAAAGTTCTATTCTTATGGAGCTTCTACAAAATCTTACGATAAAACAACCACAAACCCTAACTTCAGAGAAACTTATAAATCAGAAAAGAAAGCTTCATTTTGGGATGACTTTTTCTCAAAAAAAGAAGAAATTAAAATGCCAAAAAGAGGAGAAGATGTTTATTCTGACATAGAGATTTCCGTATTTGAAGCTGCAAGCGGTGCTACAAAAATAATCAACATGCTCCAAACGCAAATTTGCCCTTCCTGTGGAGGCAGAAAATTTGTAAACGGAGCACAATGCTCATGTTGTAACGGAAAAGGTGAAACTTCCACATACAAGAGATTTAGCGTAAAAATACCTGCCGGAATTAAAAATAATTCCAAAATTAGATTGGCAGAAGAAGGTGAAAAGGGACAAAATGGCGGTAGAAACGGGGATTTGTATTTGACGGTGCATATCAGAGAACCGAAAAATTACACAACAGATGGGTTGAATATATTAAAGAATATTCAAATAACTCCATCAGAAGCAGTTTTAGGTGCAGATGTAAGAGTTGCAACCATCATCGGAAATGTATCACTAAAGATTTCACCAAACACAAAAAACGGACAAAAAATACGTTTATCCGGATGTGGAATTAGGCAAAATAATAAAATTGGTGATATGATAGTTACTGTGGAAATTCAAATTCCACAGAACTTGACAGATGAGGAAATCAGCTTGTACAAAAAATTGCAAGAAATTTCCGAGATGAAAGAAAGATTGGATTAATTTTGACAAAAATAAGAGAAATTTTTGCGTCCATACAAGGAGAAGGTCCTCTTGTTGGATACAAGCAACTGTTTGTACGCTTTTGCAGGTGTAATTTGAATTGTAAATATTGTGATACGGAATTTGAAATTCAAAATTCAAGAGAATGCTCACCTAATGAACTTGTGGAAATCGTAAAACAATATTCAGATTGTCACTCAGTATCTTTTACCGGCGGAGAGCCGCTTTTGGACATAGAATTTTTAAAAGAGTTTCTGATGTTAAAAGATTCTGCAATGCGTATCTATCTTGAAACTAACGGAACTCTATATGAAAACCTCAGCGAAATTATCAAAGATGTGGATTATATTTCAGCAGATATAAAACTTCCGTCTTGCACAGGGTTAAAAACTTTGTGGGAATTACACGACAAATTTTTCGAGATAGCTTCTGAAAAAACATTGTTTGCGAAAGCCGTTTTTGATTCAAAATTGAAAGATGAAGAACTAAAAAAAGCTTGCGAATTGTGCAAAAAATATGACATTGAACTGATTTTACAACCAATGATGCAAGGCAATACTCCTTCAGTCACATCCTGTTTTATGCAAAACACTTTAGACAAAGCTCTTTGTCACTATGCAAAAGTTCGTTTAATTCCGCAAGTTCATAAATTCATTGATGTTTTGTAATATAACCTGAGACAAATGCTCTCATTTATGGTAGTATTAAATTATGGCGATTATATCAGACGATAAGGGATTAGATACTAGGGTTAAAAAAAATCCTGTAGTTAAACCTGAAACAATAGAATACGACAACACTTTTGAGAGTACAATCAGACCAAAAGATTTTAGCAGTTACATTGGACAAGGCGCGCTTAAAGAAACTCTCCAAATCACCATTGAAGCAGCGAAAAAAAGAAATAAGCCTCTTGACCACATGTTGTTTTACGGACCTCCGGGGTTGGGTAAAACTACAATTGCAGGTGTTGTTGCCGCATCAATGGGAGTAGAAATAAAAATCACATCTGCGCCGGCACTGGAGCGTCCGCGCGACATTATCGGAATTTTGATGACCTTAAAAGAGGGAGAAATCCTATTTATTGACGAAATTCATCGTTTGAATAAAGTTGCGGAAGAAATTCTGTACCCGGCAATGGAAGATTTTACGCTTGATATGACTACGGGAAAAACACAAACCGCAAAGACTTTGCGCATTCCGTTACCAAAATTCACATTAATTGGTGCAACAACAAAAGCCGGAGAATTGTCAAGTCCGTTGAGAGATCGTTTCGGGATTATTCATCGCTTGGAGTTTTATACGGTCGAGGAGCTTGCACAAGTAGTAAAACGAACCGCGAAAATTCTAGAAATTGATATAACCGAAGAAGGAGCGAAGGCAATTGCAATACGTTCAAGAGGCACGCCAAGAATTGCGAACAGATTAGTAAAAAGAGTTTCTGATTTCGCAATTGTTAAATTTGACGGAAAAATCAACGCAGAAGTTGCAAATAGCTCTCTCGATTTATTAAAAATCGATGAGTTTGGGTTGGATAATACAGACAGGGCGCTTTTAAGTCTTATTATAAACAAATATGACGGCGGACCTGTCGGAATTGAAACTATTGCCGCAGCGTTAAGTGAAGATGTACGAACAATAGAAGATGTTTGCGAGCCATATTTGCTTCAAGCCGGTTTATTGCAACGAACTCCAAGAGGGAGAAAAGTCTCTCCGGAAGGATATAGGCATTTGGGAATTAAAATGCCATCAGAACAGACAAGGTTGTTTGAGTAAAGGTAGTTATTTCTGCTGATTGAAAGGATAAACAGGGGTGAGGTAAAAATGAAACTACTAAAAGTATTTGTACTGATGTTATTTATATTTCTTCCTGCTTTTGCTGATGAAGCAAAAATTTTACCTTCCGAAAAAGGAGTTGTAAAAAGCTTTGAGTACGTTGATTTTAACGATGAAAATGTATCGCAAACAAAACAATTGGTACAAGTTCAGATTTTGACCGGCGAGTTTAAAGGTGAAACAATAGAGCTGGAAAATGTATTAAGCGGAAATCCTTACTACGATATTACGCTTAAGAAAAATACAAAGGTCGTATTGCATGCAGAAGATAACGGAGATGGGGTTGAATTTTCTATTGAAGATGTAAAACGCTCCGGTAATCTTATCTGGCTTTCACTATTTTTTTGCGGGCTGTTGATTTATGTGGGACGCAAAAAAGGATTTTTCAGTTTAGTTTCAATCGGTTTAACAATACTACTAATAACTCATGTAATGTCTCCTCTAATTCTTTGGGGAGTAAATCCTGTTGTTGCAACAATTTTGGTTTGCGCATTATCAACTGCATTAACTATGTATTTGGTTGGCGGGTTTAATGCAAAAAGCACTTCCGCATTAATCGGAGCGATGTTAAGCCTTCTGTTTGCCGGCATATTATCATTTTTGACGATGTTTTTCGCACATCTTTCGGGATTCACCGGCGAAAATACAATGTTTTTATATACTGCACATCCCGAATTAAATTTTGTTCATATTGCAATTGCCGGCATGTTACTTGCAACATTGGGCGCAGTTATGGATGTTGCAATGTCAATTGCAAGTACAATTAACGAAATACATGAGGTCGATAAATCAAAAAAGGTATTAGAACTATTCCAATGTGGAATGAATGTTGGACGTGACATAATTGGCACAATGGCAAATACACTTATATTGGTTTACCTTGGAAGTTCGCTTCCACTTTTATTACTTGCAGAAAATATAGATTTGCAGAAATTTATCAACCTTAATCAAGTAGTTACGGAAATCGCTTCTGCACTGATTGGTAGTATAGCAATAGTAATATGCGTACCATTTACTGCAATCGTTGCATCACAACTTTTAATGTGGTACGATAAGCGTGAATTGGAGGAGAGAAAATGAGAAATTTTGTGATAATATTATTGGCATTGTTTATGTCAACAACTAATGTTTTTGCAGGCGCGTTTAAGGCTGATGCAAGAACTAAAAGAATTCCGGCAGGAACAGTTTTTCAGTTGGAATTCTTGCAACCGGTTACAACCTTTTCAGGATGTGAAGGAGATTCTTTTGTTGCTACCATAAAAAATGAATTGTCAGCAGGTTCAAGTGTAATACTTCCGGCAGGTTCTGTTGTTAGAGGAAGTGTCTCAAAAATTAATACAGCAAAAAGATTCTCAAGAGGAGCAAAATTATATCTTGATTTTGACCATGTTGTTACACCAACCGGCAGACAAATTCCGTTAGACATGGCTGTTTGCCAATTTGACAATATTTATTACGATGGAGCGTTGTATAAGAATCTCGGTTATGGAGAAGCAGTTAAGAAGAACTATGAAAAAGGCGTAGAAATTGCAAAAAATGCGGTAGAGTACGGTAGAAGCGCCGGTGATTCTGCAAAAGGTATTCAATACATGACAGTACCGCTTTGTGCTGTAGGTGGATTTTTCGGCGGAGTCGGTTACTGGGTAGGTGATTCTGTTGCAGATATGTTTAGAAAAGGGAAAGATGTGTATATCAATAAAAACGATGTGTTGAACGTCAAATTAATTAATCCGATTGATATACCTGTTTACTAAGAAGGAGTATGCGATGAGAATTGACGGAAGAGAAAATAATCAACTCAGAGAAATCAAGTTTACACATAATTTTACTAAACACGCTTTAGGTTCTGTATTAGTAGAATTTGGGGATACAAAAGTTATTGTTACGGCATCGGTTGACTTAAAGAAACCAAAATGGATGGATGAGAATGATAATCGTGGATGGGTAACAGCAGAGTATTCTCTCCTTCCTGCCTCAACAAATACTCGTTGCAAACGCGAAAGAGAAAAGGTTTCAGGTCGCACTCAAGAGATTCAAAGACTTATCGGAAGAAGCTTACGCGCCTGTGTTGATTTGGAAAAAATGCCACAAATGACAATTACAATTGATGCAGATGTAATTCAAGCCGACGGTGGAACTCGTACTGCAAGTATCTGCGGAGGATTTTTGGCTCTTCAAGATGCGGTTAATAAACTCATTGAATCCGGAAACTTAGCAGAGAATCCAATTATAGAACCTATTGCTGCAATATCAATCGGCATAGTGGATGGTGAAATAAAATTAGACTTAAACTACGCGGAAGATTCTCACGCTCAAGTTGATTCTAATGTAATCCTGACAAAAAGCGGTAAAATAGTTGATTTTCAAACGACTTCAGAAGGTGAACCGTATGAGTTTGACAGAATGATAGAGTTGTTTAACGTTGCAAAATCCGGGATTGATAAAATTATAGAAATGTATTAATACTCCTCTCACTAAAGGGTCGAGAGAGTAATGCACACCAACCTTTCTTGCCGATAGAATTATTGACACTACTCTGTTTTGTCTGTAAACTTATAAACGTATATGCGAGGGGAGAAAAAATGGAAGAAAATGTTTTAAAAAAGTTTAGCACTGCAAAATTTTTAAGTTTTGCTCTTGGTTTTTTTGGACTGCAATTTGCTTGGCAGATGAGAATTATCTTATCCGGTCCTGTTACCGAAAATCTTGGAGCATCGCCATTTTTATTCGGTTTAATTTGGCTTGCCGGACCGTTTACCGGAATGGTTGTACAACCTTTAATCGGTGCTCTAAGCGATAAAACAACTTCTCCATTTGGCAGAAGGAGACCTTATTTATTAGGCGGGGCATTGCTTTCTGCACTTGCTCTTTGGGCTCTTCCAAACTCAGAATTAATTACAAATTTTATATCATCTACATTGCATATAAAACTACCTGCACTTGCAGCTCTTTGTTTTGCGGCTGTAATGATTTGGATTTTGGATGCTTGCGTAAACATTGCTCAAGGTCCATACAGAGCACTTGTTCCAGATGTCGTTCCACCTGAACAACACTCAATTGCAAATTCTTACATCAGTCTTGCAATTGGCTTAGGTTCAGTAGTTGCTGCCGGTACAGCTCCATTCTTAAAATGGGCGTTTAATTATCAAATGTCTATTAATGCACAATTCATAATGGCTGCATTGGCATTTTCTCTTGGTATGATATGGACTTGTCTGGCAATCAAAGAACGCAGATATCAGCCAAAAGGTGATGAAAAGACTGAAAAATTTAATTTCATAACATCGTTAAAAGAATTTTTTGCACTTTCTCCGGAAGTAGGCAAAATCTGTTGGATGCAATTCTTCACTTGGATTGGTAACATGTGCATGATGATTTATTTTACACAATATTGTATTCACACAGTATTTGGAGTGCCTGACTTATCAGGAGTTTCTGAAATCGTAAAATCAAGCTATGATTCAGCTGTTCTTGCCGGAACTAACTTCTCTTCAATCTGTTTTGCAATATTCAACTTGGTATGCTTCCTTGTTGCAATTCCAATAGGCATTTTATCTGTTAAATACGGAAATAAAAAAGTTCATATCATCTCAATGCTTTCAATGGCATTAGCATTCTTGGGAATGGCAGTTTTTACTCAAAATGTTAAAGTGGTAGCTCTTTTGATGGCAATTTCCGGTATTGGTTGGGCAAGTATCTGCGCACTTCCGTTTGCAATGCTTTCTCAGTATATCAAACCCGGTACAGAAGGCTCTGTTATGGGTATTTTCAACATATTTATTGCAGGTCCGCAAGTGTTTGTTTGCACATTGGTATCTTGGATAATCAACAAATGTAGCTTCAACGTAGTTGACGGAATAAATTACCACTGGGAATACACGTTCTTCATCGGTGCAGCATGTTTAATTGCAGCTTCAATTATTGCTTCTAAAGTAAAAGAAAAGGAAGCCGTATAGGATGACCAACCGCAAGCCTATATCAGCCGATAATACGGAACCACACTCTCGAGGCAAAGTTTTTTTAATAAATCCACCCGTTCGGGGAAATGAAAATACACCGCCTTTGGATTTGATGTATTTAGCGGCAATTGCCGAGGATTGCGGATTTGAAGTGAAAATTAAAGATTATGGACTTGGTGGAGATTTCTTAAAAGACTTAACAGACTTTAGCCCGCATTATCTCGTTGCAAATATTTCTACACAAACATTTTTAGCGGATATGGATATGATAAAGAGAGCTAAGTCAGTTATTCCTGAGCTAAAAACAATTGTAAAGGGAGTTCCTTTTTTAACGTATAACGCAAATGCCATTTATGAAAACGCTTTTTTGGATTATGTAATTATGGGTGAGGCAGAATTTACGTTAAGAGATATTTTAAATGGAGTTCCTGATGGTGAAATATTGGGAGTTTGTTATCGGGAGAATTTTCAGGCTGTAAAAAATGAAAGCAGACCGTTAATTGAAAACCTTGATTTAATTCCTTTTCCGGCTCGACATCTTATTGACAATTCAAGATTTTTAAATCCATTCAATAAAAAAAATCAAGCTATGATAAATATTTCCAGAGGATGCCCTTGTTATTGTTTTTTCTGCTTAGTAACACCTTTTTGTGGAGAAAAAATCAGAGTACGCTCTGTTGAAAGCATTATTGCAGAAATAAAAGAATGTATTGAAAAATATGGCATTAAAGATTTTATTTTCAAAGCAGATAATTTTAGTCGTGATTGGATGATAGATTTATGCAAAAAAATCATTGAAAATAAACTCAAAATTACTTGGACAACAAAAATTTGCGCAAGTCCTATTGATGAAGAGTTGGTTAATCTTATGTATAAAGCAGGTTGTCGGTATTTGAGTGTAGGAATAGAAAGCGGCTCTCAAAAAATATTAGATAAGATTGAAAAAAACATTTCGCTTGACGAAATACGCAATGCTCAAAAAATATTAAAAAAAAGCAAAATAAAAATCCACAATTGTTTCACGCTCGGACTTCCGTGGGAAACAGAAGAAACTTTGGAAGAAAGTATAAAATTTGCAATAGAGTTAGATAGCAATTATGTGAGTTTCATAGTCGCGGCTCCTTTTCCCGGAACAAAGTTTTTTAACTATGCAATGTTAAACCATCTTTCAGATGGAACTCTTGATTTCAAAAATGCTTACAAAGAGCCAATTGTAAGGTCGCATGAACTAAGAAAAGAACGAATTTCGGAATTGCAAAAACAAGCATTGAACAGATTTTATTTCCGTCCGAAATTTTTGATAAGACATTTTTTTTCAAAGAAATAATGCGGTTTGCTATGGAATATAAACATCGTCCATAAATTTTATTCTAAAGTTGCTTCCACTTGCAATTGATACGTGTCCACCTTTGGAGAAAAATGCTGTAATTGGTGATGTTAATGAATTTAAACCAAGGCAAATTGTTCCGTACGCAAACGGGAACGGAGATAGAAGAAGTGTTGCGCCGTCTCCGCCGAGATTAACTGTCATTGTCAACATTCGGTTAAACAAAGTTCTGCCCCAATTCCCTTTTTTCCACATGGTTTTTAGATAAGTACGTTCGCCTTTTATGTTATTCAAAAATATTAATTTATCGTCAGCTCTGGTAACATA
Organism: uncultured Vampirovibrio sp.; assembly: GCA_964503025.1. GTDB lineage: Bacteria > Cyanobacteriota > Vampirovibrionia > Gastranaerophilales > Gastranaerophilaceae > CAG-196. The sequence goes on from CAZCZF010000033.1 coordinate 16,010, forward strand.
AGCATTTATTGGGATAGAATGTCCTTTATATTGCATACTTTTTAATCTTATAACGACAAGTCCTCCGTTGCATGAAATTTGCGGTTGATGAGATTCTATGACTTCTCCGTAAAAAAACGTATTTGCAGGTATTGTGTATTTTCTTTTTACAATAGGCGTCTTGTTATAAAATTTAACAGAACTTCCTTTTGTTTGCCAGTCAGAAACTTTTGCAGAGTTAACAACATTAAAAGAGGTACCGGCAGAAATTTTAACAGAGCCTGTTGATAAATTGTATTGAGGAATATTTACTTTTTGTTCTTGTTTTATCGTTGTTGATGAATTTTTCTCTTCCCGAATATTCGGTAAGTCCGGCAAAGATTCTTCTATATGCATGTCATTTTGTAACTTAGAGGAATTGTAGTTTTTTCTGATGTCATCATCAACGGTCATGTCCAAATCGAAAGCAATAGCATGTCCTGTTACCCCAAATATACAAAAAAGAATTAAAGAATTTAAAGCTAAAACCCTCTTGTTCACTTATTCACCCATTTAGTTATTTACTTCTTAAATAATTGTAACAAATTTTTAACAAACTAGCAAAAAGTTTTTTTATTTGTTTTATGATAAATGTGTAGACAGTTAATTTTAGATTGGAAACTATGATGAAGATTCATACAACGCAAAATCTAAGCTCCTATGGGAGAATACAATCAACCAACAGTGATAATATCCCTAATGATGAGATTAGATTGAATTATTCTGAGCGCATGCGAAAACGCGCAATTCTTGCCGATAAACCAGATTCGTATGAGGGTGGTGTGTCTTTTAAAGGTAAGAAAGAGATATTAAATACGGTTCCTAAAGCAGTAAAGAAAACACTTGGAGAAAAAGTCGCTGACACGAAGATATTTAAGAATATCGTGAATAGCGGCTCTTTTAGTAAAACGCTTAAAACGGTGAGTGAACAAGAAGTAATGATACAAGCCGGTACAGCATTGGCTTTATGCTGTGCTGCAAGACCTCTGGCAATTATGGCATTACCAAGCGGAAAAAATAAAAACGATAATATTTATGCCGCTACACACTCAATTTCCTCTGGTATCTTAGGTTTTATATTTCCATTTCTTTTCATAAAGCCTGTTGCAAATGGTTATAATTATGCTCTTAAGAACGCATCAAAATACGTAAAAGAAGATGCAACATTAAAACGATTGTGGCCGCATTTAGAGCTTAAATCGGTGAGAGATAAAGCCGGAAAACGTTTGGAACAATCAAAATGGCTTGATATTGAAGGAAACAAATTTATTCCGGACGTGAAAGATGTGCGAAAAGTACCTTTACCAAAACATATTTCTTCAATATCAGAGTCAACATTGAAACAAATAGTTCCTACTCTTGATATTGCTAAATCAAAGAATCTGCCAGTCGATAAATGGGTAGATATCAATGGTAAAAAGCTTTCTACTAAAAACTTTGAATTAAAGGATATGTACATTGCAACACAAGAACAAGCGAAAGAACCTAAATATTACCCGCTTATGCTTGTAAAAGAAGAGTTGCTGAAAGAATTTTATCCTGACTTAAATATAAATTCGATTAAAGATGCTAGCGGAAAAAGAATTCATCCTGATAACTGGCTTAAAGATAATGGTGAAAAATTTGAAATGTCGTTAGATAATGTATTCATTTCCAGATGGGAAGAAAGTGATAAGGTTATACCTCTAATCATTGGAGATACCAGAAAAGAAGGAAAACATATTAAAGATATTTGTTATCAGAAAAATAACAACGAAAATGATCCATATTCATTGGGTACTGCAATTACGTCAGAAATGATAAATGCTGATGTTGTAAATTCGGTTATGAATAAATTAGGAGGGTGGTTGCCGGATATTGTAATTGCATACCCTAGAGCAACTGCTACAATTGCATTAATTCCATTCATACTTAAAAATCTTTTAGGAATGGAAAAATCCAAGAAAGAAGCACCTCAGAAAGATGTTCAACCGCCAGAAATAAATTCAACCCAAAACAACAATTTGAAAGAGGTGGCATGATGAATATTTTACAGAATACACCGATAAATTCTAATATTCAACCAAATACTCAAGTATCATTTAATGGGAAAAAAGCTTCTGGAAGAGTGACGAAATTTGTAGCAAATACTTATGGTAAATATATATTGAATTCAGATCACGTACGAAAATTCTGCGAAGGATGCGCTAAATTGGATAAGAAAAATGCTTCCAGACATTTTCAAGTTTTTGGTTCTGCAGTAACGTCATTTGCATATATGGATTCAACTTTGAAAAGCAAAAAAATTGAAAAGAAAGATGGAAGAACCTTAGCAACAAATCAGTTTTTAGGTTTTCTGGTGCCTTCCGTAGCCGGTTATGCAGTCGATGAAGGAATGCGTAATTTTAATAAATTCTTGGAATATAGTTATAGTGCGAAAAAAGAAAAAGAAATTGCGCTAGGCAAGTTAGATAAAGTAGCAAAAGAAGAAGCTGTAAAAAATCTTGGAAAGAGCCTCAAAGGTTTCAGATGTTTGATGAGTATCATGACGTTTACTACAATCTATAGATTTGTGACGCCAGTTGCAATTACACCAGTAGCAAATAAAGTCGGCGCTTGGCTAAACAAAGAAGCTGATAAAAAAGAAGCAAGTAAAGCACAAGAAATCAGTTTAAATGACAAAAACCAAGAACAAAAACTAAACGTAGCTGCTTAATAAATTTTGTGTACATACTAAAAACTGTTTCGAATTGATTTTCGGAGCAGTTTTTTATTGCTAAAGACCTCATTGGTTTATAATATAATAATTAGTGTAAATGTATCAGATGATTTAAAATAACCATTTTAAGTTAAAGTATTAGGAGACAACAATGGATACAAAGACGTACGAACAAATGAGAGCCGAGTTCTGTGAGTTTTATAAAGTAAAAGTAAAACCCCGTTTAGCAGAATATGAGACTAAAAGAAGAGCAGGTGCGCCAAAAATATTTGCGTTTAATGTAACTTGGTTTTCATTTATTACAGGCGTTGCTTCTCTTATGTTCTCACAGAAAGTTCCGATATTAACAAGTATTAGTGGGATATTATTAATGGGAATTGCGATTTGCTCATGCATTTGGCTATGTTTTTTAACAAGAAATGACCCTAAAGACAGTAGAGGTGCAACTGTAATTAAATCTAATTTTGAATATGATTTAAAATTGTATCTTATGAAGTATTTTTTAGAGATTTTTTCACCAAATGCAAATTGGGGATGTGGACTTTTGAATGGTTATTGGGAAAAAATTAGAAATTATAAAAAAAATAATATTTTAAATCCATTTCCATAAGCTCTATTT
>CAZCZF010000034.1:0-18984 GCA_964503025.1 uncultured Vampirovibrio sp.
AATTAGACCTACACTTGAAAATTAATACATATAATGTATAATGCAAATATAGGGGGAAGCCACCGATAGCCGCTTAAACTAATCGAGGACTTCACTTAGTACCCTATAATTTAAATAAACGAATATTCTTGATTGCATTAAAAAAGCGGGATTTGAATCCCGCTTTTTTTGAATTATACATTCGCTGTTTTTAGCGCTGCTTTTGCTCGTTTCAAAGAGTTTTCTTTGCCAAGAATTGCAAGTGTTGCAACCATATCTGCTCCGCAAAGTCTGCCTGTTACTGCAGCTCTGATTGCCCACATAGTAAATTTAGGTTTATAACCCTTTTCTTCTTTAAATTTAGCTCTAAATTCAGCAAGAACTTCATGGAGATTTTCTTCACTCCATTCCCAATTTTCAGCCAATTCTATAAATGATTTAAGAACATCTTGAGAAAGCTCAGTATCCAATTCTGCTTGAGCTTTTTCATCAACCTCAACCTTATCTCCGCCAAAGAAATAAGAAACTGCGTCTGTAATATCTGACAATAATGTCAATGGTTCATAAGTGATATCAATCATTCTGTTGAATTGTTCTTCTGTTAATTCGTTCAAATCATACTTAGTCAAATATTTTTTAAGTTTTGTTCTTAATTCTTCCTTCGGAAGCATTTTTATGTAATGGCTGTTCATCCATTTCAATTTGTCGTATTCAAAAATTGAGTTTGAAGAAGATATTTCACCGATTCTAAAATCTTCCGCAATCTTATCTACAGGCTTGATTTCTTCACCGTCAGATGGTGCCCATCCTAAAAGTGCTACGAAGTTTACAAGAGCTTCTGTCAAATAACCTTGTTCAACAAAATCTGAAACAGCTGTTGCACCGTGTCTTTTAGAAAGTTTGCTTCTATCCGGAGCCAAAATCATACCCAAATGACCAAATCTTGGAACTTCAAATCCTAAAGCTTCAAAAATCAAAATTTGCTTGTATGTATTAGAAATATGGTCTTCGCCTCTGATTACGTGAGAAATCTTCATCAAAGCATCATCAATTACAACTGCGTAGTTATAAGTAGGCGCGCCGTTTGATTTCATAATTACAAAGTCACCAATTAAATCAGTGTCCATGTGTAATTTACCTTTAACCAAATCATCAAATTCAAGAATTGATGAATCGTGGAACGCTCTTTGTGCTTTAGCAACATTAAATCTGATTGCAGGTTTTCTGTCTTCTGCTCTTAATTTTGCTTTTTCTTCTTCAGTTAAGTTTTCGCATTTTCGTGAATAAACATAAGCTTTTTTGTTTTTTGTTGCTTCTTCTTTTTCTGCTTCCAATTCTTCTGGAGTACAGAAACATTCATAAGCAAAACCCTTGTCAAGAAGTTCTTGTATATATTTTGGATAAATGTCAAATCTCTCAGATTGAGTATAAGGACCGTATTCTCCGCCTACATCCGGACCTTCATCCCAGTTTAAACCTAATGCCTTCAAGCTATCAAAAATATTATCAACATATTCTTGGCTGGTTCTTTCAGCATCAGTATCCTCTATTCTTAAGACAAATTTACCGTTATTTTTCTTGGCAAAAAGATAATTAAACAAAGCCGTTCTTGCTGTACCAACGTGCAAATTTCCACTTGGTGACGGTGCAATTCTTACTCTTACTTCTGACATAATTTATAATCCTTCCTTTTTTGTCTATATTATCCCACAAATACAAAAAGGGGTAAAGTTTTTACGCAACAAGCTTAATAATGTCTATCGCTTCCGCCGGTTTTTATTAATTGGGGATACTTATTTGCAATATCCATTACCGATTTTGCAGAATGAAATTTTACAATTTTCCTAAACCTCGGATATGGATAATACACTTCAATACCATCCAAACCGGCTTTCATCAAGTTTTTAACCAATTTCTCCAGACTTAAAGCCCAGTAACATGCCGGATGAGCAAGAACTGCAATTCCACCTGCATTATGAATTGCTTTAATCAATTCCGGAACATTGCGTCTTGAAAAAAGTCTTATCAAATCGCCTTCGGTTTCCGCCTTGGTTTTTGCCATAAATCTCGCCAATTCCTGATTATTAACATCAATATTGTACGCAAGCAAATGTATAAAAACACAGCCAAACCAACAATCAAACTCCACTCCAGCAACCAAAATATCGTCTTGATATTTTTTATGACCTTCCACGGTGTTATGATCAGTTATAGAAATTAGTTTATACCCTTCTCGCTTTGCATTATCTAAAATATCCTTGAATTCAGACTTGCCATCTGAACAAGTTGAATGTATATGCAGGTCAACTTTGCCTGATAAAAAATCGTTTTCAGTGAGGTTTTTCATAATACTATCTTTATACTACAATAGTCCAAGGAGATAAAGAGCATGGCTAAAAAAAATAACACACCGCTTGGAATATTTACGGAATCAATAGGACTATATTTCTCAAATTTTACAAAGTTTTTGAAATACATGACATTTCCTGTTTTAGGACAAATCGGCGGATTGTTGCTTGTTCTTTTAATAACATATTTTTATACCCAGAATATGCCACCACTAATCGATAAATTTCCGAATTTGGGAAATCTTCCGACTCTCGTTGGAATTTCGATTATAATAACTCTTCCGGGACTTGCAATATTTTTCAAATCATTTTGGGAATATCTTGTTGCCTACGGCGCAATAAATTCAATGTACGAAAACATGCACAAGTCGGGCAGGCTTTATGATATTTCCGCCCATACAGAATTAATCAAACGAAGAGCAATTGCATTTGTAGGCTTGTGGTTTTTGTTCGGTATTTTCTCAACTTTAGCAATTTGCCCTCTTTTCTTGGTAATTTGCGGAATTTTAGCTGTCTATTTTGTATTGACGTTTCAAGTATTTACATTTGAACCGGAACTCTCACCTATAGGTTGCGCAAAAAGGAGTTTGGAACTGATAAAAGGTCATTTTGCTTCTACTTTTTTGCTGATAACTCTTGTTGGAACTCTTACATATATTTTCATTCCGCAGCTTTTTATAAAACTTTTTGAATTAGCAGGTATAAACAAATTTTTTACAGATATTATAACTCCGTATGTCATGCAACTTGAGCTGCCTAAAAGAATTTCTTATTCTGATGTAGCAAAATTTACCATTCTAACATTAATTGCACAAATTTTTATTCAATATACACTTCCGCTTCGTTCAATTATGTGGTCAATGTGGTATGAAACCCTAAGCAAATCAAAACCTTGCACGTCACAAAAAACATCTTCTAAAAAAAGACCCAGCGAAAAATTAATGGAAGCTTCGCGTAAAAAATACGGTAAAAAGAAACTCGACAGCAACATTATCAAACGCGCTTATGAAAAAGATGAATAAAATATTTGCTTAACATATCTTTACATATCAGAGACATATAAGCAATTTTTCTTGTCAAAAAAACTTTATATATATGTGTGTTAGTGAAAGGTATTTTGGTAAGATGACAAATCCGTATACATTAAATCATCTATATTCTCAAGGTATTTTGGATTATGTACCGTATGATTTATGCGGTGGTGCAGTTGTTTCTCCGATGAATGCAATGCAAAATCCTTATCTTAATGCCGCTCAGCAAGGCGCACTTTATCAAAACAGTGGCAAATATTCCGATTCCGTAGAGATTGGTTTAGGCAATAACATCGGAGTTAATTCCAATGCCGGCTCAAATGCATACGGTTTACAAGGAATTGGCTTAGAATCCAATGCCGGTACTAATGCTTACGGTTTATCCGGAGTCGGTACACAATCACAAGTAGGAGGGATAAACGCTTGGGGAGGAATTGGTGATGTTCAAAACGGCATTGCAAAGACAACAGCATTCTACAACAGCATTCCGAATTTTGTAAAAGGACTTGCAGCCGGAGCTTTAATGATAGGCTCTCTTGCTCTTGTATTCAAAAGCGGGAAAAAACCTACGCCGACTAATAATACAAGTTTTTTATCAAAATTAAACCCGACAAATTGGTTTAAAAAGAAAACAGTTTAATTAAATAACCTTATAAAATACCTTATTAATTAACCAGATATTTGTACGCCTTCGGGCGTTTTTTTTATGCTAATATAGTATTTGTATGAAGAGATTATTTTTTACACTGGTTTTACTCATTATTTCAACAGTTTGTGTTCAAGCAAATGTTGTAAATGCCGATTTAGATGAAATTATTGAAATTGGATTAAGCCAAAATTGTGATTTAAAAATTAAGCGTATGGAGCTTAAGGCAGCAGAAAAAAATATTAAGATTGCAAATCGCCTAAAAAATCTGGAACTTCAATCTAACATTGTGATGGGAAATGTTGCGTTGGGCAACTCATCTCAAGCAGGTATTGCATTGCCGATAGAAGTTCTAAAACGAAGCGTACGCAAAAAAATTGCACAAGAAGAATTTTCTATCAAAGAAACCGAATTAAAGCAAGCTGAACATAATTATAAACTACAAATTATGCAAGCATATTTTGATGTTCTTTATGCAAAATCAGTATACAAAATTCAAGAAGAGCGATTGAAGCTATTTAAAAGCTTGGTTCAAATAACAACCGATAAACCTAAATATCCAGCCTATGAGATAGATAATTTGAAAGCTGATATCCAATATGCACAACAGCTCATTGAAGTAAACCGTGCAAAATCTAATATGTTAGCGAAGCAGTTTGAACTAAACAAAATATTAAATACAGGAAACGAAGAAATTATGTACGACACAAAAGAAGCCTCACTTCTTGGGAGTTGGAGTTTTCTTGATTTAAAAATTCCTGAGTATGATTTTTTAGAAAATATTGCTTTGCAATACAGCTATATGGTTAAAATTTCCGAAAAAAACATTTATAAATCAGAACAAGAACTTGTACAAGCGAAGAGAAACAGAGTCCCTGACGCAAGTGTAGCAGGCGGTTACGCTTGGCAAGCCCACAGAAATGCTCCAAATGATTTTGGCGGAGCTTTTGTTGGATTTGGTATGGATTTACCGATTCTGTATAACTTTACACCTGAAATACAAAAGGCTCAAATATTCTTAGAAAAAAGTAAAGCCAATAAAAAAGCTTATGAACATCAATTAAAATATGCTCTAAAAAAAGACTATAACACTTTTAAGTATTCCGCCGAAAATATGGAATACGCAAAGAAAATCCTCCAAGATTCAGAAAAAATTGTTCAATTATCAACTGAAGGATACATAAGCGGTAAAAACTCATACTCTGCCCTTGTGCTTAATGAAAACATGCATCAAGAAGTCTTAAGCCAATATTTAACAGCAATGCAAAGACATTTTTATTCTTATTTGGAGTTAATGCAAGATATAGGGCATGATATCTTAATAGAAGAGGAATTATTATGATAAAACTTATTGCAACAGATATTGACGGTACAATTTTAATTCCGGAAGGCAATTTTACAGAAGGCGTAAAAAAATGCATATCTGGATTATGCGCAAAAGGAATTAAAGTCGTATTAGTTACCGGCAGGATGAATGCCGCGGCAAGCGAAATTGCAAAAGACTTGGGGCTTGATACTCCGGTTGTATCTTATCAAGGCGGTTTAATTAAACACAATGGAAAAACACTTTATGAAAAATGTTTAACCAAAGAACAAGCCGATAAAGTTATAGAATGGGCAGAAAATGTCAACATTCATCTTAATCTATACAATGACGATATTTTGTATTCTGAAAAAGAATGTTACGAAGTTGAGAGATATTGCAATAATTTACATACTCAATATGAAATAAAGAATTTTTGTGATGTTGATAAAACAAAAGTTAATAAACTTCTTGCAATAGACTATAACCACCCAGAAAAAATTGATAAACTTGAACGCGAGCTTCCTAAAATATTTCCGGAGCTCTACATCGTAAAATCTACACCTTATTTTTTGGAATTTTCTAATAAAGAAGCGTCAAAATATTGCGCAGTAAAATTTTTACAAAATTACTGGAACATCGCCGAAGAAGAAACCTTAACAATCGGTGATCAAAACAATGATATTGCACTTCTGAAAGCAGGTGGAATACGAATTGCGATGGGCAACGCAACAGATGAACTAAAAGCAATTGCAACAGATACTACGGATACCGTATTCAACGATGGTTTTGTAGAAGCAATGAAAGTTTATTGTAATTATACAGATTAAAAACTTAAATTTTTGCAAGGTATGTTATCAACTTTCCACCGTAATTTTTTGTTTTGATTAATTCAAAACCATTCGGCTGAAAGTCTTTTATACCTTCCAGTACAATGATTTTACCTTGTATATTTCCCAATATTTTTTCATAAAGGTTGCTTGCATAAGGCGGATCAATATAAACAACATCATAAATTTCCTCAAGCTTGGAAACCAATTTTACACTATCACCGATTTGTAAATCAGGTTTTAAACCCAAAATTGCATAATTTCTTTTTATTATCTCAGCCGCTTTTGGATTTTTCTCAAAAACTTTCACATGTCTAAATCCGCGCGATAGAGCTTCCAACCCCATAATACCCGAACCACCGAATACATCCAAAAAAGTTTTATCCTCAAATGATTCTGCCATAGAAAATAATGAATTAAAAACCCCCATTCTGACCTTAGAAAGTGTCGGGCGCGTAATAGTTTCATCAGGTACTGCGAGTTTTCTGCCTTTATAAATTCCTGCGGTAATTATCATAATTCCAACTTTTCTATTTTTACATCAAAAATACTTTCGATATCAACACCGTTTAGAACACTTGTTATTAAATCTTCAGGAGACATTTTTCCTTTTATATGCGATATCAAACCGAGTATTTTTACATTTGTGTACTCTTCTATAACTCGCGGAATTGCGTTCAAAAGATTTTTCGGGCAATCTTCTTGAATATTATTTATAACAACACCTCGAATCTCCAAGCCCTTTTCCTGCGCCGTATAAATAGACAAGAGTGTATCATTAATTGAATCTTCTCTTGGCGTCACCACGAAGAGAAGCGGTATTTGTAATCTTTTCACTAAATCGGCTGTTTGAACGGATGGCGCAATCGGGCTTAAAATTCCGCAATCGCCATCAATCAAAGTACAATCTGACGCACCAGAAATTTTAAAAAATTCTCGAGAAATTAATTCAACATCAATAGGATCATTTTCTAATTCAGATGCAATTAACGGTTCTAAATTTGATTTATATAAATATGTAAATTGCGTATTAATATAGGGATCAACAGATTTTATATAGGTTAAATCCGGAGATTGCATAAAGCCGTTATGTTCAATTCCATTGGTTTGAATAGGCTTATAAACGCTTGTTGAATAACCCAAGCTCTGCATTGTCGCAGCTAAGCCGGCTGTTAAAAAAGTTTTACCTTCTTTACGGTTGGATGATGTGATGTATAAGTTTAGCATACGCATATAATAGCATATTAATACACTATCTGTACAGTAATATTTCTTGAGCGTTGCTTGTTGTCAAAATCTAACAAAACTACTTGTTGCCAAGTTCCTAAATTGAGAAGTCCGTCCTTTAAGGCAATGTTAACCGAACTACCAACAAGAGCCGCTCTTACGTGAGCATATCCGTTTCCGTCGTGCCAAATTTCATCGTGATGATACTCTGCTCCAGTTGGTGCAATTCGTTCAAGCGCTTCTTTTAAATCTTGGATGAGACCATCCTCATACTCTATTGTCGTAACTGCAGAAGTACTTCCCTGAATAGACACACACACCAGTCCATCTTTTAACGCGTGTTGGTAAACGCAATTCTGAACATGTTTTGTAATATTTATAATATCATTGTTTCCGCAAGTATTAATTGTAAAATGTTCGTTTATTACAGGCATATTTACTCCTCAATAATTTTATAAAGACTTGAAGCCTCTTGTACACTAATATTCCCTGTCGGGATTATTAAAACTTCTACCTTCTCTGTTCGATTGGAATATTCTATTTCTATTACATCTCCAACTTTAAGCTGCTTTGCAGGCTTCGCAGGATTACCGTTGACAAAAACACGTCCCATTTCAGAAACCGTATTGGCTACGGTTCTACGTTTTATTAACCTTGAAACTTTTAAAAATTTATCTAATCTCATAAATACCTTTTTGTACTGCAATAGCAAAAACTAAATTTCTTTTATAACTTCTTTTACAAGAGTTTTAAATCTTTCTTTAGCAACATTTGCAGCATGAATAACATCTTCGTGAGAAAGTCCTACAGTGCTAACTCCTGCTGCCGAATTGCAAATGCAACTTAGCCCGATAACTTTCATACCCGCCCAAGAAGCCGTTATCGCTTCCGGAACAGTAGACATACCAACGGCATCAGCACCGATTATTCTTGCCATTCTAACTTCTGCCGGAGTCTCATAAGAAGGTCCGGTAAGCGCCATGTAAACACCTTCTTGCAAATCAATTCCGAGCTTTTTACCGACTTTTTTAATTATACTTATATACTCTGAAGAATAAACTTCACTCATATCAGGAAATCGAACGCCCATACTATCATCATTTGCACCAATAAGGGGATTTACACCCATATAATTTATGTGGTCAGTGATTATCATTAAATCAGATGGATTAAAACTCGGATTAACTCCACCAGCTGCATTAGTCACAATTAATGTTTCCACCCCAAGCTTTTTCATTACTTTTACAGGAAATACTACTTTTTGAATTGAATGTCCTTCATAAAAATGAAAGCGACCTTGCATCATAACAACTCTTTTGCCGTTAATTTTTGAAAAAACAAGTCTGCTTTTATGACCTGAAACTTTTGAAGTTTCAAATCCCGGAATTTCAGAATAAGGTATTGCAATTTCACAATACTCATCAGCCAATTCGCCCAAACCGGAGCCTAATATTATGCCAATTTCAGGCTTAAATTCATTTATTTTTTTACTTATATATTCAACTGCAGAATTTAACATAACACCCTCATGTTTCTTTTTTTAAGTTATTATACTCTGATTAATAAACCCCACAGGCTATTTTATAACAAAAATACATTTCCTGCACCGATTTGCCGAATATTATTTACAAAGCTTTAGAAAAGTAAGAAATTGAAATTAAAATAATTTACCCTCTTGTAGAATAGATTTTTCGCTTGAAGTTAACTACGATTTACGCAAGAGAGGAGTTTTGTATGTGTGAAATCGAAGATATAATTGCAAGGCAAATTTTGGATTCTCGCGGTAATCCAACAGTAGAAGTTGACGTACGATTAATTGACGGCTCAATAGGCAGAGCTTCAGTTCCTTCCGGAGCTTCCACCGGCATATATGAAGCAAAAGAACTTCGCGATAACGTAAAAAATCTATTCCACGGCAAAGGGGTGGAAAAAGCAATAGAAAATATAAATTCTGTAATAACGCCAAACCTATTAGGCGAAGATTGTTTTAACCAAAGACTTATAGACGATTTAATGATAGAACTTGACGGTAGTTTTAATAAATCAACTCTTGGTGCAAATTCTATCTTGGCTGTTTCATTGGCTTGTGCCAGAGCCACAGCACAGTCTCTGGAACTACCTTTATATCGATATTTGGGTGGAATAAATGGCAGAATCTTACCAACACCGATGATGAACATACTTAATGGTGGCGCACACGCTAATAACAATCTTGACTTCCAAGAGTTTATGATTACACCGGTCGGAATGTCAAATTTTCATGATGCATTAAGAGCCGGTTCAGAAATATTTAATACTTTAAAAATAATTTTAAACGAAAAAGGATTATCAACCACAGTTGGGGATGAAGGCGGATTTGCACCTGCCCTTAACTCCTCACGAGAAGCAATTGAAATTATTATAACTGCAATAGAAAAAGCCGGATACAGTACAAATAACATTAAGCTTTGCCTTGATGTAGCCGCCTCAGAATTTTATACGGAAGGCGAATGTTCGGGCGGTGTCTGTTCCTTGAGTCAATATATTTTGCGCGGAGAAAATAAAAAGTTAACATCTGAACAAATGATTGAATATCTGGATGAGCTTGTTCGTGACTACCCAATAATTTCTATAGAGGACGGTCTTGCCCAAGACGATTGGCTCGGTTGGCAAAACCTTACAACAAAACTCAGCAACAAATGCCAACTTGTTGGTGATGATTTGTTTGTAACAAACGCAAAACGCTTGCAAGAAGGAATTGAAAAACACGTTGCAAATTCAATTCTTATCAAACCGAATCAGATTGGAACGCTATCAGAAACACTTGATACAATTCTTTTAGCACAAAAGAACGGTTACACAGCAATCGTTTCACACCGTTCCGGAGAAACAGAAGACTGCTTTATTGCAGATTTAGCTGTTGCAACAAATTGCGGATTAATAAAAACCGGCTCTGTATCAAGAACTGACAGAGTTGCAAAATACAACCAACTTCTTCGCATTGAAGAAGAACTTGGTGAGGGGGGTAAATACTTTGGGGGTAAATACTTCAGCAAAAAGTAACAAGAATAACAAACAGAGACAGTAGCTACTTAAAGCTCTCTTCTGCCTTCAATAGCTCTTGCCAAAGTCACTTCGTCTGCGTATTCTAAATCCGCGCCTACAGGTAAACCGAATGCAATACGTGAAATTTTAATTCCAAAAGGCTTGATTAATTTGGTTAAATATAAGCTTGTTGCTTCGCCTTCTACGGAAGGAGAAAGAGCAAGAATAACCTCTTGGACTTCTTCGTTAGTGAGCCTTGTGAGTAATTCCTTAATACGAATATCCTCAGCGCCAATTCCATCCATCGGAGAAATTAAACCTTGCAAAACATGATATAACCCTCTGTACTCATTGGTTTTTTCAATCGCAATCAAGTCTTTTGTCTCTGCAACAACACAAATTACCGAGCGATTACGGTTCGTAGAAGAACAGATTTCACATGGACTTTGTGTGGAAATATTAAAACAAACTTCACAAGTTTTAGAACTCCTTTTTGCTTCAAGTATTGCATTGGCAAATTTTTCAACTTCGCTTAGTGACATTTTCAACACCTGAAAAGCCATCCGTTGGGCAGATTTTGGACCAACGGACGGAAACTTTTGAAATTGCTCTATTAACGCTGCTATAGACTTTGGATAAATCATTCTTGTAGTCCCATTTCAAGGTTGACCAGTTTATGGAGAACTAGAACAATCCCGGAATTGAAATTCCGCCGGTCACAGCTTTCATTTTTTCTTCCATAACCTTGATTGCTTTTCCTGAAGTTTGGTTAATAGCAGTTGTTATAATATCTTCCAACATTTCAATTGTATCTTCTGAAACTGCTGATGGATTTTCCGGATTAATCGCTTCTGCGGAAAGTTTTATTGATTTGAATAAACCTTTGCCATCACAAATAACTTTAACAGAACCATTCCCTGCTTCACCTGAAATATCCATTTTGTTAAGCTCATCTTGAGTTTCTTTTAATTTTTTCTGGATGTTTTGAGCTTGTTTCATCATATTCATCATGTTCATCATTGTTGATTTCCTCCCCTAGATTTGTTCTTCTATTTTTGCCATTAATTCATCGTCAATATCAAAATTTGCGTAGACATTTTGTACGTCGTCATGCTCTTCCAGACGTCCCAATAACCTCATAATGCTAAGAGCCACTTTTTCATCAGTAACTTCAATAGTGTTTTGCGGAACTCTGGTAAATTCAGCTGTAGTAGATTTGAAACCTTCTTTTTCTAAACCTTCCGCAACAGGTTGAAGATTCGGAACAGAAGTAAACACTTTGTATTCATCCTCTTCTTCAACAATATCATCCGCATCAAGGTTTATTGCTGCTTCAAAAAGTTGTTCGTAGTCAACATCATCCTTGTTGAAGGTAATACAACCTTTTTTGTCAAACATCCAACCAACACAACCAGTTTCACCGAGATTGCCGTTAAACTTGGTAAAATAACTTCTAATATCGCCTGCCGTTCTGTTTTTGTTATCGGTCATTGCTTCAATAACAACGGCAACTCCACCGGCTGCATATCCTTCATAAGTCATTTCATCATAATTTTCGTTATTGCCTGCGCCTGAACCCTTTTCGATAGCACGTTTAATATTATCATTCGGCAGCCCTGCTGCTTTAGCTTTTTCGATAGCGGTTCTAAGACGGAAATTACCCGCCGGATCAGGACCTCCAAGTTTAGAAGCGACAATAATTTCTCTTGAAAATTTCTGAAATTCAGCAGCTCTAAGCGAGTCTGTTTTTGCTTTTTTATGTTTAATTGTTGACCATTTTGAGTGTCCGCTCATAAAAATATCCCCTTAATACTTTGTTTTGCCCACCGACTCTACAAAACAAAACTTTTTGCATCAGTAAAGCCTGTCTACCATTCTATGATACCTGAAATGATTTTATAAGGCAAGTACGATTTCTGTTTATTCAAGGACAAAATAAAAGAGCCGATTCAAATAAATCGACTCTTTTAAGCTTATTTGTCGTTGTGCAAACTCAATTACTCAACAATTTTGTCTACAACACCGGCACCAACTGTTCTACCACCTTCACGGATAGCGAATCTCATACCTTCTTCGATAGCTACTGGGTTGATAAGTTCAACTTCCATAACTACGTTATCACCAGGCATTACCATTTCGCCTTCAAATTTGATAGAACCAGTAACGTCAGTTGTTCTGATGTAGAACTGAGGTCTGTAACCAGGGAAGAATGGAGTGTGACGTCCGCCTTCATCCTTAGTCAAAACGTAAACGTTAGCAGTGAACTTAGTGTGTGGGTGGATTGAA
Organism: uncultured Vampirovibrio sp.; assembly: GCA_964503025.1. Taxonomy (GTDB): domain Bacteria; phylum Cyanobacteriota; class Vampirovibrionia; order Gastranaerophilales; family Gastranaerophilaceae; genus CAG-196. The sequence goes on from CAZCZF010000034.1 coordinate 12,675, forward strand.
CCAGGTTTACATAAAACTTGACCACGTTGAATTTCAGTTTTATCAATACCACGAAGCAATGCACCAATGTTGTCACCAGCTTGACCTTGATCAAGTTGTTTTCTGAACATTTCAACACCGGTAACTGTAGTTTTCTTAGTTTCACCAAGACCAACCAATTCAACTTCATCACCAACTTTAACAATACCACGTTCTACTCTACCAGTAGCAACTGTACCACGACCAGTAATAGAGAATACGTCTTCTACAGGCATCAAGAACGGTTTGTCTAAGTCACGTTCAGGTTCTGGGAAGTAAGAATCGATAGCATCCATCAATTCCCAAATTTTGTCAACCCATTTGTCTTCACCACGTCCAATGTTTGGATTAGCTTGTACAGCTTCCAAAGCTTTTAAAGCAGAACCGTGGATGAACGGAATGTTGTCGCCGTCAAATTCGTATGAAGAAAGAAGTTCTCTAACTTCCATTTCAACCAATTCTAATAATTCTGGGTCATCAACCATATCACATTTGTTCAAGAATACTACCAAGTTAGGAACACCAACTTGTCTTGCAAGCAAAATGTGTTCACGAGTTTGAGGCATAGCACCATCTGTAGCAGCAACTACAAGGATAGCGCCGTCCATTTGAGCAGCACCTGTAATCATGTTTTTAACATAGTCAGCGTGGCCTGGGCAGTCTACGTGAGCATAGTGTCTGTTATCTGTTTCATATTCTACGTGAGCAGTAGAGATGGTTATACCTCTTGCTTTTTCTTCCGGAGCAGCATCGATTTCATCGAATTTTCTTGCTTGTGCTTTACCGGCAGCAGCCATACAACCAGTGATTGCAGCTGTCAATGTTGTTTTACCGTGGTCAACGTGGCCTACTGTACCAACGTTAACGTGTGGCTTCGTACGTTCAAATTTTTCACGTGCCATGAGATTAATCTCCTTCTTTGATTAAATATACTACGTTAACTTACTATACTAAGTTATATTATAATTCTAGTCTCTAAAGATTTATTGTCAATGAGTTATCTATCAACTCTATTTAACATCGTCTTTTATTACAATCAGATTTTTTACAATTTTCATTGCGCAAGTAGGAAGCACTACTTCTGATAAACCGTCAGCAATGCTTATAATGCTGCCTGCCTTCAAAGTTACATCCTCACCTTTGTATTGGAATGTGTAATCATCTTTTCTGTCTGATCTGATTGTGATTTGATTGTTCATGTTTTAATCCTTTTTTACACTAATAAACACTAACATAGGAACGACGAAAATTTCGCCATTCCTATATCAAAATTATTTGTTTTTACTTACAAAATTAGTCAAATACATAACCAATAATAGCAGCTTCTCTAGCTCTTTTGATAGCTTTTGTAATCATTCTTTGGTGTCTTGCACAGTTGCCTGTAACTCTACGAGGAATGATTTTTCCAGCTTCTGTTAAATATCTTTTTAATTTTGCAGCATCTTTGTAATCAATAGATTCTACGTGATCTGCGCAAAAAGAGCAGGTCTTACGTTTTTTTCTATCTTGTGCATCTTGTTTTGCCATTTTTATTTTTGCCTTTCTAGTTTACTCGACCCCCTCTCCTTGGGGAGAGGGCTGGGGTGAGGGGTCAACCAACACCCAATTTTTATATTTTTTCAGTTTTACCCGATTGTTAACGACTTACCCCACTACGTGCACAGCACCTAAAATGGAATTTCGTCCTCTCCGATTAATTCATCAGAGAATTCCTCTTGTGAAAATTTTACAATTTCTTCACCGGAAGCGGATGATTTTGGAGCAGAACCGGAACTTGCACTCATCGGCTCAATTGTATTCGCATCGATTTCGTAAATTCTTCTTTCTGCACCACTTTCATTCTTCACAGTAGTAATTTGAAGTCTGCCTTCCACTAATATTCTGTCATCTTTTGAAATTTTAGAAACTACCTCATCAAGAGCCGTTCTTCTTACAACAACTCTGATAAGCATTTCTTCTCTGTCGCCAATGTTAAGAACGAAAGATGATACCGGTATGTTATTTTGTGTAAAACGCTTTTCCGGAGCTCTGAATACTGTGCCTGTTACAACTGCTTTTGCTAATGTCATTTATTCCACTTCTCTTTCTTGTTAGCAGGTAAAAATTTACCAATCTATCCCACTGCTTGAGCTTTTCTAGCTTCTTCCATGAACATGAATCTCAAAACATTTTCGTTTAGTTTCAAACTTCTTTTAAACTCAACTACAGCTTCAGCCGGAATAGAAACTACCAAGCTTGTAAAGTAACCATCTCTGTATCCTTGTACATCATAAGCTAATTTCTTTCTGCCCATCTTGTCAACAGAAGCTACTGAACCTTCAAAAGATTTAACTTCTTCAGAAATTTTATCTACAGCTTTGTCCAATTCTTCTGAATCAAGACTTGGTTTAAAAATTGTCAATAATTCGTAATTTTTCATTGTAATATTTCTCCTTATGAGACCATACTAACATAAAAAGGTTTTAAGTAAAGGGGTTAAGCTTAACAATTAACATTTTATTACAGTTCTCTTGTCATAAATTTGTGTTTGTACGTATTAATTGTATTCATTAATTCCGCAAATTCCGCGTACTTCATAGTATGCAATGTTTTTGAAAGTTCAACCGATGATAAAAAGTTTATCTTAAAAGTATTTTCATTGCGTTCCGCAATCTTTATCATTTTAACATCTTCAAACATTTCTAAAAGAGTTTCTATCACATCACCGGTAACACCAATCGCTGAAGCTGCACGTTCAATTGCAAAATTACCGTCCAAATTGTTACAGGTATACTTTATCATTCTGGAAAACATTTTCAAAATACCTTCTTCATCCGATGTCGCCTTTTGATAATTCATATAATGAACCGCAGCCGGAGAAACAGTTGTCATTAGATTTTGAAAAATATCCTCATCAGCCGGATAATCAAAAAACATCAAAACATCGCTTTTTTCTGCATTATCACGCTTTATTATGCAATTACATATATCTTTGTAAGGTTTTAATTGTTCTAAAATCACCTTATCCTCAACAAAAGCCGAAATTTTAAGCTTGGAATTTTTTATGTAGTCGTTCACTTGAGACAATATATTTGTCTTTTTTCTATGGTCATAAACTTTTTGCTTCGCTTCTTCCTCTTGTTGTAAAAGTTCTGAGTGAACATCTTTTAGTATTAACTGAACGGAAGTCACACCGTTAAAGGTATTTAGTTGCGGTGCAAAGGCAATGTCAAGTCTGTCGCCTTGTACCAAAGGAATGTCTCCTCTTGACCACCAAACACAGTCAATTGTACCGTTATTCGTCTCTACGGTCAGCTTCAAGTGTTCTTTTGTCGAGCCCATAAGTTTCTTTTGCTTTAGAACCAAATTATTCACAATAAATGTCGGAGAAGGATTCGCCATTCCATAAGGTTCTAATTTTGCAATTTCTTCTACCAAAGAGATGTCAACATCGTCAATCGCCAATTCTAAATCCACGTCAATGGAAGGTATTAACTTTTGTCCATTCAACATCTCATCTACCGTTTTATTCAAAGCTTGTTTAATTGTTTCAAAGGAAGCTTTTTCCTCACTAAAGGCAAAACCACCTGCCATTTGGTGACCGCCAAAGCCTTCTAAATATTCGGAAATATTAGAAATGATATCGTATAGATTTAGTTCTTTAACTCCTCTTGCCGAGCATCTGAAACATTTTGTTTCTTCGTTATAATTCATTATAAAGGTAGGTTTATAATACTTTTCAACAAACTTTGAGGCAACAATTCCGATAATACCGATATGCCAATCTTTTGAGAAAAGTACAATTGCATTATCCCTGCTTTTTTGTGCGCGCCACATTTCATCAGCTTCCGCAAATGTTTGAGCACACATTTCTTGGCGCAATTTATTAAAATTTTCAAGCGATATAATCGCCATTTCAATTTCTTGGCGATTATCAGAAATCATAACCTTTACGGCATTTTCAACGGTATCAATTCTGCCTGACGCATTAATTCTGGGAGCAACCGTGAATGCAATCTGCTCCGCCGTAAGTCCATTATCAGTCCCTACTCCTGCAACATCAAGCATACGTTTAATTCCATAATGCTTCCCTTGTGCAATTAAATCCAAACCTCGTGCAACAAAATATCGATTTTCGCCAATCAAAGGTACTAAGTCTGCAATAGTTCCCACTGTTACAAACGGTAAAATTTCAAGAGAAAAGTCAAGCTTATTATAGCGTTCCAAAACTCCTTGTGCCAATTTGAATGCAACACCAACACCGGCAAGTGAAGTCAATGATTCAATTTGGTAAGGAGTTAATTTTTCATCAAGAGCATTCATTGCCTTAGGATTAATTATTGCCAATGCCGGCGGAAGTTCATCCGGAGCTTCGTGGTGGTCTGTGATAATAACATCGCGCTGAAAACTATTAATAAACTTCACTTCTTCCACACTACTAATGCCGTTATCAACAGTAATAATCAACTTTGGCTTTTTCTTCGTTAAGAGCTGCACAAGAGCTTTTGTATTAAGCCCATGTCCTTCGCTTTCTCTGTCCGGTATGTAAAAATCAACATTTGCACCTAAATATGAAAAAGTTTTCATCAACACAGAAGTCGATGTTACACCGTCTGCATCAAAGTCGCCATATATAAGAATATTCTCTTTTTCATCAATTGCTTTAACAATTCTATCGACAGCACAAGGCATATCACAAAAGGCATTAGGATGCATTAATGTTATTTCTAACGGATTAAGAAAATCTCGTTTTTGTTCTTCACCCGTGATACCTCTAACTTCCATCAATCTGTCGATTACAGACTTACTGTTCTTGGAAGAACTATCTCCCTTTACTATCCACTCTTTTTTTATTACTTTATTTACCCCTGTACCAGACATGTCATTTTTTCCAATATTTCAATAGCTTTCTTTAATTGAACGTCATCTTTTGCATCAGCGTTCTCTTGAGTTAATTCTACCACAACATCAGGTGTTATGCCTTTTTTGTGAATATCACTTCCGGATGGCGTTAAATATCGCTGAATTGTAATGTTCATTCCGGCTTCATCAGGAAGCTTGTTGATTTCTTGTACAAGCCCTTTTCCGAAAGATTGTTCACCGACGATAGTTGCTCTGTGATTATCTTTCAACGCGCCACTGAGGATTTCACTGGCAGAAGCAGAACCTTTATTGATTAATACAACAATCGGTTTATCTGTAACCTGTTGCATTCTCGCTCTAGTTGTAGTCTTGTAGCTGTCTCTGTCAACCGTGCTAACTATAACTCCGCCTTTCAAAAGCATATCAGATATATAAATCGCATTCGTCAACAATCCGCCCGGATTTGAGCGTAGATCTATTATAAACCCCTTCATTGCACTTGAATTATGTAAAATTTCTTCAATTTCAGCCGCAGCATTTTTGCTTATAAAAGAACTTAGTCTGATATATTGAATGTCATTCGGAATTACCGTAGTTTCAAACGGCGGCTTGCAAGAAACAGATTTTACCTCTATTTCATCTCGAACAACACTATAGAGTTTATTTGCTGCGCCTTTTCTTTGAATAAGAAGTGTAACCGTCGTACCCTTTTCACCTCTTATTTTATCGGCAGCCACATCAATACTAATTCCTTTTGTGCTTTCACCATTAATTTCCAGAATTCTGTCATCAGCAAGAAGTCCTGCTCTCTCCGCAGGAGAATCTTCCAACGGCGCAATTATAACTAATTCACCGTCCCGAATTCCTATCTGCGTTCCGATACCTTTTAGCGAGCCCTTTATAGACTGAGTTTCCTCTGAAAATTCTTTTGGATCAAGAAAACGCGTGTATGGGTCATTTAAACTTGACAGCATTGTCTCAATAGCAACATACGCGTCCTCTTTCGTTTTCAATTTATTCTCGTAACGATATCTCCACTTTGCCCAATCCTGTGAATTATTTGTAGGGTCATAATACTTTTTATTAACAATTTTCCAAACATCGTCATACAACTCTGCCGGAGTCGCTGCAAACGCAGAGCCCATGCTCATTATTACAGCTGATATAAATAATATACTTGCAAATCTTTTCATTAACTACACTCCTCCATTGCAAAAGCGCTCTTTATATTATACTACACTATTTTATTTTTTATATCAAATGAGTGCGCTTGTATGTATATTTTGTTTTTTGCTTCTTAAACTCGCCCCCCTCGAACAATGTAACAAATTGTAAATATTTCTTCAAAAATCCTAAAGTTTTCAGAAAAGCTGCCGTTATACAAAGGTATGTAAGATAAAGAAAGGCGGTTGTGTTATGACCAAAATACAAAATGAAATTGCTAAAACCC
>CAZCZF010000035.1:0-18826 GCA_964503025.1 uncultured Vampirovibrio sp.
CTTGAAAATTACGGATTTACATCCTTATTTTCTACGCTTTCAGGATGACAGGTTTTTGTAGTTTGTCTGAATAGCAAAAAAGGAACTGTTCCTGTTCCTTTTTTGCTACATTTTTTTACTTTTGTTTCTTTACTTCAGCATTGCCCAACGAGATGCATAGGATTCGGTATCATCTTTAGACTCGGTACCAGAATCAACAGCTCCTGCTGTATCACCGGTATCTGGAGTTTGATCTCCTTCAGGCGCTGATTTTTTTTGTTGTACTACTCTTCCAGGTATTGCATTTGCACCAGTCAAAGTAATTACAAATTGATCGCCAATTGATCGTTCTGCAGGCTTGCATGCTTCCGTTGAACATGTTGATACTTTGTTTGGACCTTTTCGCCCATTTGTATCAACATACGCTTCGATTTGCCCACCACTTGGCTCACCGTAGCACAACACTGTTCCATCACGGAAAAATACTTGAGTTTTTTGATTGCAACCTGCACCAATTCCACCTGTCACTGAAGCAGACGAATCCACTTGGGCTTTAGTTACCATCATTGCCCAAACGGTTTGATCTATCATACCGTTGTCATCATACACAGAGTCTGTCGTCGCACTACCACCTGATGTAACTCCACTAAAATCAAAACCATCTACTGCTGCATTCATCTGTGCTACCTCATTCAAGGTGTTCATTGCTTTCCTAAATCCTGTTATGGCTTGTTGCTCCTGTGTATTACTCATCAAGGCCGGTAAGGTTAATGTCGCTACTACACCAATAATCGCCAATGTAATCAACACTTCTGCAAGAGTAAATCCATTCTTCTTCATCACTATATTTCCTTTCTCTTCTTAGGTTCTTTGTTTTTTTTGCCCTTGTATACGGACTTTACGCTCGGTCGCTTATAAGCGCGGGCGTTTCCGCCCTCCCCCCCCTTTTTTTTCTTCATTTACCTGCCTCATTTACCCCTCCCCCTCTCATTTATCCCCCCCCTCTAATCGGAGGACTCTACTTCATATTGTCTACTTCATTTGTTCTAAATTAAATAATTCTCAAATGCACGCTCAATATTGCTTTTAGCTCGATTATAGACCAGAAGGTCTATATCTTTTTATCTACCTCAAATGTACTAAAATTAATCTTTATATTGATGAAAATCTCCTCTATAAAGATGTAATATAAACAGTGTAGAGATGAAGAATTTATACTAATTTTAAATGATATGGGAGAAGAGAGAGTATGAGACGTGAGTTTAAGAAGAAATCAAAAGTATTACTTATTGATGACAACTACGAACATTTAGCGGGTATCAGAGAGTTATTAAATCTTGAAGGAACTTTTGATGTTGTAGGAATTGCAACAAATGTTACGGTGGGTTTGAATTTGATAAAAAAATACCAACCTGACATCGTTCTTTTGGATATGAATATGCCGGAACGTGATGGGCTTCAAGGTATTTTTGAAATTTCTAAATTAGGTTTGGATACAAAAGTTTTGGCGCTGTCAGGTTATGATGACGCAGATTTAATTTTTAGAGCTATGAAGATTGGTGCCAAAGGTTACGTCCTAAAAACCATGGCTTCTGCTCAACTAATTTATGCGATTGATGAAGTCTTGAACGGAAAAATCTATCTTCCGGTTGCTTTGTCATCAAGATTTTTTGAATATTTCCAACAATCGTTCAGAGAAGAAACAGAAAAGAAAGATTCAGCAGATGTAGAAGAAAATTTGCTAGACTATTTAACACAAAGAGAAGAAGAAGTTTTGGAACTATTGACTCAAGGGATTACATACAAAGGTGTTGCTAACAAGTTGTTTATTTCTGAAACAACCGTAAAAACACACGTAAACAATATTTTCCAAAAATTGCAAGTAAATGACAGAACTCAAGCAGTATTATATGCAATTAATAACGGATTCTTGACTAAAAAGGTTAAAATGGCTGTATAGGATTGGTGTATGAAAAAGATTGTAAGGCAGCAAAATTACTTAAAAGAACTTATCAATTCTCAAGAAAACAAGGTCATTACAAGACAGTTTTTGAGATGTGTTGTTCGTGCTGCTTTAGAACCTTTATTAGACCAACCGGAATCCGGAGTTGTATTATACAGAATAATCAATCAGTCAGGACTTTTGGGCTTAATTAAGCGTTTAGAGTTTTCAGACATTGAATCTTGCGATTTCTCTGATGAATCAGAAAATTTGCGAGAAAAAGTTTGGGCTGATACCGAGTTTCTTTGTGTTCTTACTCACAGGTATGTCTCAATTATCATTTGGGATAACAAAACAGAAAACAAAAACTACGTGAGATATTATTCTGTATACAATTCAAAACTCCAAGACGAGGCTCTGGATATAATCAATCGAAATTCAATCATTGACGTAAAAGCGTATCAGGAAAAATATAGACCGGACAGACGTGACAACATTCTCTTAAATTCATCAATAAGACGCATGATTGAAAATATGGATGATGCAGCAAAAGACGCAGTACTTGGCTTTGCAGAGTATCAATCAAAACCGGTTGAGTATGTGGCGGATGTTAGAGAAATTGCTCATGAAATAAAAAATCAACTTTCAATTTGCGATTTGTATAGCGAGGTAATCAAAAAATATTGCGATAAAAACGAGATTAAGGATGAAACAATACTTAATGCAGTTCAATGTATTGCGCGTTCGGTGAAGATGGCAGGAAACTCTTTAATTTCGCTAAAATCTTCTCAGAACAAAGAATTAAAACAATGCGATTTGAAAAAAATAGTAGATTCTGTTGCCAATTTGACGAAAGTATATTTTGAATGCAAAAATATTGAATATATTGTAGAAAGCAAAGCTAATTTAAAAATTCTTGCAGATGAGGACAGTTTGACAGCTGTAATAGTGAATCTGGTGAAAAATGCGGTTGAAGCTTTCGGATTTGATGAGCAAGACCTTAAAAATGGTAAGTATGTTAAATTAAAGGCAGAGAAACGTGGAGATTTTGCAGTAGTCAGGGTTATAAACAATGCAGGAAAAATTCTCGAACCTGATAAAATCTTTGAAAAAGGATTTACAACTAAAAATGGTGGTTCCGGCTTAGGCTTGAGTATTTGTAAAAAGTCAATCGAAGAACAGTTGGGACAATTGAGTTTAGAAAAATCAGATGATGAGTATACAGAATTTGTAGTGAAATTAGGACTTGTGGGTTGATAATATGGACTTAATCTCAAACAGGACAATTGAAATAACTAAGTTAGGCATGGATGGGCTTTCGCAACGACAGCACGCAATTGCTTCCAATATAGCAAACGTAATGACTCCCGGATTTCAGAGAAAAGAAGTTGCGTTTGAAAGTCAGCTTGCGGAAATCGTGGAAAAAGAAGATTTGAAAGACTATATCAAAGGACAAAACAGCATTGAATACGTCCCTCCCATGGTAGATGTTTTTACCGGTGATATTCACACCTACAGAACTCCTACGATGCAGGAAAAAGCTTATTTGCAATCAAACACGATGGCTGATTTTAATCCTCAAGTCGTAACTGATGTTTACAGTGGGACAAATTCTACCGGCAACAATGTCGAGTTGGAACGTGAAATGATGGATTTATCCAAAACAGGTACAAGGTACATGGTTTTGTCAAACCTCGAAAGACGTCAGTTTAGTCATATTTCGGAAGCTATAAAAGGACAATAATAAAAAGGTAAAAGATTATGAGTTTTAATGTATTTGATATAGCCGGTTCTGGTATGACCGCTCAAAGAGTAAAAATGGATACTATTGCAAGTAACATTGCAAATATCAATACGACGCGTCAACCGGATGGCTCAAAGGGTGTTTATATTAAAAAAGACGTATCTTTCAGAACCATTTACGAAGAAAGTATGAATCGCGGGTATTCAAATTTTGCTTCCAATAGTCCTGACGCACAATTTGACCCAAGAACTGGTAATATGCTTATCAATGCAAATGTTGCTTTGAATAACGGAATTATGACCGGTGGGGTTCGTGTGGATGAGATTCACGAAGCAGAAAATGCTGTGAAAACAGTATTTGACCCTTCTCATCCCGATGCGGATGAAAATGGCTATGTAGATTTGCCAAACATTAATATCGTAGAAGAAATGGTCGGTATGATTTCTGCTTCCAAAGCGTATGAAGCAAATGCGACTGTAGCAGAGAACGTTAAGACGATGATGCAAACCGCGATGAATATATAAGTGTAATATTACGAAAGGGCTGACACCTTACCCTAACCTCGCCCCTTCGGGGTCTCTCCTCAAGGAGAGGGAATGAAAGAAAAAGAAGAGGATTAACAATGGAATTTACTACAGCAATAAATCAAATGAACATAGATTATAATGTAAATGCAATTAACGATTACAATAAATTCCTTCAAGGGCAGGCTTCTTTTGAGGTTGAAAAAACATCTTTTGAAGAAGCATTGGATAATGCAACTAAGAACCACCCGATTAAGGATAAGCATGACCCTATGGGACTTGGTAATTTTGCATCAAGCATGGGCAATGCGTTTGCCGGTAGTTTAAACGCGGTTAATGATGCAAGAATTATGGCTGATAAAATGCAAGAAGATATTGCAATGGGTGGTTCAACCAGTATTCACGATGCAATGATTGCTGCAGAAAAAGCAAGTTTGAGTATGCAAATGGCTGTTCAAGTAAGGAACAGGCTTGTTTCTGCTTATACAGAAATGACTCAAATGGCAATTTAGTCATTGTTAATTAAAATTTTGCATAAGAGCCAATGATTCTGACGCTTCTTGCCAGAGGCTCTAACTCATTTAGGAGTTTTTTGATAATTTCGTCATCTTTATGTCCGTCAAAATCAATAAATACGGCTTGTTCTTCCGTGTTATCGTTCATCATTTTAGAATTTATTTGTGTAATATTTATATTGTATTTTACAAAAACTTGAACAATGTCTAGCAGTGCGCCTTGTCTGTCATTTAAGAATAAAACAATACTTGTTTTATCTTTTCCTGTCGGTTGTGTAGAAGAGTCTCCGATTACAATAAATCTGCGTTTGTTGTTTTTGTCATCTTCTATATGTTCTTTTAAAATATTCAAGTTGTATAATTCTGCGGTTTTGTGCGTTCCGATTATTGAATACGTGAGGTTGTATCCGTTCAGTAATCTCGCAGCTTCATCCATGCTTTCTGCGACAACTTTGTTTAATTGTCTCGGCATTTCATCGCGGATAAAAATTTTGCTTTTTGAAAGTGCATTCGGATTTGCAATCAAGCCTGTAATGCTGTAAAATTCAGTGGTCTTGGATAGAATGCAATCATTTACAGGTACAATTGTTTCTGCAAGGATTTGTATATTTTGGTTTTTTGTCTGTATAAGATTGTCAATTGTTTCTCGGATGATTCCTTTATATGTGGTTTCTACCGGCAAAACTGCTATTGCATTGCAGTTCTCATCTACGTAATCAATGCACTCTTTGATAGAATTAAGTGAGCGTTGATATAAATACAAATCGTAAGCTTTAAAAAGCATATCCTTGGCGATTTCTGAATAAGAACCGCCCATACCCAAACAAACTACTTCATTAAAATCTTTGAACATAATAAACTCCGTGCTTCTTTAATTATACATAAAAAGCTGTGGAAAAACAGTATTGGGATTTTTATTCTGAATTTTGGTTTAGCCAGTCATATAAATTACGAATTTCTCCGTAGTTCAGCTCTTTTAGAACGGATGGCGTATCTAAATTCTCTAGAATTGGATTGATTACGATTTCATTATTGCTGTATACTTCTGCGTAATTCTTCTCTGAATTGACGCAATATGGTAGTTTTACGCATTCTTTTTTGCAAAGATACGCAAGTCCGTGAACTCGACAAATTATCGGTCGATATGGGTAAACAGAACAGCGATTTTGCAGCAAAAAAGGACACTTACCACCTCTTTCCATTGATTTAATGTTAGTTTGAATTTTGATTTTTGTTTCGTTATCAAGTGCGATGAATCCTTGCATTAAATATTCAAGTTCAATTTGTGAAATCGGGTAATCACCTTTTTCGCAACACGCTGAACATCCTGCTTGGCATTTAATATATTTTTTGTGAGCTTCAAAATATGAATCTAATTTAGCATCAAATTCTTTTAAAAATTTGCGGTACAATTATCTGTTTCCCCAAATTTTGCTCCAAAAACTTTTTGATTCGCGACTTTCAAGAGTTTCAATTCTTTTTGAAAGCTCTTTGTTGTGTTCGAGCAATTCTTTAACCTGAGCTGCTAAAATCTCATTATCTCTTTTATATCCGCCGGCTTCGATTAATCTTGTTGCCATATCAGAATTTGTAATATCATCACTAATTTTTTTTGCAACAGCTTCTGCCAGCATTTGTAACGTCTGACTTGAAACGTCAAGCGTAAAGCTCTTTCCTTGAGGGATTGCTTCCGGTTGAGTTTCTTCTTTTAGAGCCACTTCCGTTGAAGGTTCTTCTTGAATTTCGCTAAGTATTACAGGTTGAACAGGTTTTAAAGGCTCTTCATTCTTTTCTACTTTTGCTTCCATGCGCGAAAGCTTGGTGATAATTTGTTCATCGCTATAACCTTGAGCTTTTAATGAAATTCCTTTTTTAATTTTTTCCAAAGCTAAATCATCGTAAAATTCAAGTCCGTCCTCGTCCTCATATATGGACTCGATTTTCCAATCTTCCAAAAATAAATCAAGCGAATGATTATCAATATAATAATTCTCAGAATTTAAACTTTTCAAAATAGATTCTCTGTTAAACATCCGCTAATCCTTTCATTTTCCCCAATGTCGGTAATCTTATTTACCGCTCCATTTTCTAACCCCTCGTGCGATATCACGATCTTGCGTTTTCTTCGCAATCGCTTCTCGCTTATCGTAAAGTTTTTTACCCTTTGCCAATCCTATCTCTATCTTAGCAAAACCATGTGTTAAAAACAATTCCGTAGGAATAATTGTTACACCGTCTTTTTTTACTTTTTCTTGTATTTTTAAAATTTCTTTTTTTTGTAGCAACAATTTCCTTACTCTGTCCGGCTTATGGTTGTATCGATTGCCTTGCTCGTAAGGTGAAATGTGCATTCCGTATAAGTAAGCTTCGTTATCTTCAATTTTAACAAATGAATCTTTAAGGTTAATTGTGCCTTTTCTTATAGATTTTATCTCTGTTCCTGTTAACACAATCCCCGCTATAAATTTATCAAAAATGAAAAAATCGTGAAACGCTTTTCTGTTTGTAGATATGACTTTCTTATCCATAGCTGTATTATAATTCAAATTTTATTCCTTGCCAAGAGTTACGCCGTTCAAACTCTCGGTCAATGCGATTGAGTGTGTCGAGTTTTTTGCCAATCCAACGCGGAGCGATTAATTCTGTGCGCAATCCGTTTCCTGCAAGTCTGTGTATTGTTGTTTTTTGCGGTAAGTATTCCAGAAAATCGCAAACGGTATTTACGTATTCGTCCTCTGTCATAAAATCTATTTCGCCGTTTTGGTACATTTCAGCAAGTCTAGTTCCTTCAAGAGCACATAACATGTGGATTTTTACTCCATCAGGTTCAAGTTTTGCAATCGCTTTTGCAGTTTCCATCATCTCGTCGTAAGTTTCAAAAAGATTAAGAATTACGTGCAAACAAACATTTATGCCTGCTTTTTTTGTCTTTTCATAAGCGTCAAGAAAACATTTGTAATCGTGACCGCGGTTGATTTTCAGCAAAGTTTTGTCGTGCACTGACTGCAAGCCGTATTCAAGCCAAGTGTAATAATCAGATGTGTATGTAGAAATTAGTTTGAGCTTATTTTCATCAATACAATCGGGGCGTGTGCCTATAGAAAGTCCGACAATATCGGGATGAGTCAGGGCAGCATTGTAGATTTTTTCTAACTCGTCAACCGGTTTGTATGTGTTGGAAAAGGCTTGAAAGTAAGACATAAATTTTTCTGCCTTAAACCTTTTTTTTAATGTCTCTGCTCCGATTTTGACTTGTTCTTCAATACTCAATTTGTTTGAATGCGCTTGAGAAAAACTCCCTCCGTCATCACAAAAAATACATCCGCAATTAGAGATTGTGCCGTCTCTGTTTGGACACGAAAAACCTGCGTCAAGAGTAATTTTGTATACTTTTGCACCAAATTTTTCTTTTAAATAATTGCTGTATTGATTGTACTTTTTTCCGTTTTGGGGAGCAGGTTGCATACCGCGAGTCTCCTGAATTTTTTTTCTATTTACAAAAAGCTTTTCCAAATCTATTTGTGCAGGATGGGCTTGTTTGATTAGTTTATTCCGATTAAATACCAAGTTACTAATGTTAGATAAATTGCAAGTCCGATAACGTCTATGGTTGTTGCGATTACAGGGCCGGAAGCGACAGCCGGATCAATTTTTAACTTTTTCAAAATTAACGGTGTGCAAGTTCCAATCATTGTTGCTATTGTCATGTTCAAAGACATTGCCAGACCAACGATAATTCCTAATTCCAGATTATGCTGCCAACCCCAAGTGACAAACGTAACGAGCAAACCGAAAATAGCACCGATACTTAAACCGGTTATGGTTTCTCTCATTATTTGGTGCCATCCTGAACTTAATGTGATTTGTCCGGTTGACATACCACGGACCATAAGTGTAATACTTTGAGTACCAATGTTTCCGCCTAATCCTGCCAAAAGTGGCATAAATGCCGCAATTATTGGGAGTGCAGTGAAGGATTTGTCATACTTATTTGTAACTGTTACTGCAATAAATTCTCCAATCAGTGTGATAAATAACCACGGAATGCGCGCTTTTATTGAGTGAGCCAGACTTCCTGTTAAGATGTCGTCATCTTCATCGCCCAAGTCTGTAACGATACCTGATGATGTTAAGATTTCATCTGTGGTTTCTTCTTCAACAATGTCCTGAACGTCATCCCAAGTTACAATTCCCTTGAGATGGTCGTACAAATCAACGACAGGAAGTGCGTTGAACTGGTATTTCATGAAAATATCGGCGATATGTCCCTGATAATCGTCAACATGGACTTTAACGATGTCTTTTGACATCAAGTCCGATATGTTTAAGTCAACAGGTGCGGTAATAAGATTTCTTAATGAAACAACACCAACAAGGTGGTTATGCTTATCAACGACATAAGCATAATAAAGTTCCATATTTTCTTTTTCAGCCTTAATTCTGATTGTTTCAAGAGCCTCTTTTACGGTCATGTTGTCGAATACCGTGAGTACAAGCGGTGTCATAATACCACCGGCTGTATCTTCGTTATAGGTAAGCAACTCTCGAACTTCTGATGAGAATTTTTTAGGCAGTTGTTCCAAGTATGCCTGTGATTCGTCATCTTCCATATCCCCAAGAACGTCGGCAGCTTCGTCGTGTGGAAGTTTTGAGATTAAGCGCGAAGCCAGTTGCGTATCAATATCTCCAAGAATTTCAACTTGAAGTTGTGGTGGTAGATATTCAATAACGTCTGCCGCTTTTTCTTCTTCAATAATCGGAAAACACTCTAATCTTTCTTCCGGTTTCAGTTCCTGTATAATGTCAGCTAAATCCGCAGAGTGGTAGCTGTTTAACTCTTCTTGGAGCTGTTCTTTTGTTCCGTTTTCAATTAATTCTTGTATTCTGTCGATTGTGTTTTCGATATTTGACATGTTACACCTTCTTCTAAAGTTTCCCTTCTTTGCAAACGAGAAGGATAAAAAACAACGCGAATGCGTTAAATTTTCTGGTGATGTTTGATTATTATCTGTAATTTGTAAACTGCAAAGGAGCGTCGTATTTTTCTTCATTGCTACGAAGTATTTGTATTACAGCTTGCAAATCGTCTCTGCTTTTCCCTGAAACTCTTACCTGCTCTCCTTGAATAGAAGCTTGTACTTTAAGTTTAGAATCTTTGATGTCACCAACAATTTTCTTTGCAAGTTCTTGTGTTAAACCTTTTCTAAGATTGAAAACTTGTCTGACGTTGCCACCAAGAGCGTTTTCAATAGGTTGTGCATCGAGGATTTTTATACTGATCCCGCGTTTAATAAGCTTGGATTGCAAAATGTCGAAAATGTTTTTGAGTTTCATATCGTCATTAGTAGTAATTGTAATAGACTTGTCGCCCTCCAAATCAATGGAAGAGTTAGAATTCTTTAAATCGAAACGAGATGTCAAATCTCTTTTTACTTGGTCTACAGCGTTAACCAATTCTTGTTTGTCAAATTCCGAAACTACATCAAAACTGCAATCTTTAGCCATAATTTCACTCCTATATTTCTATAGGGTAATTATACCACAAATTAAAGTGAATAAGTTAATAAGTGAATGAGTGAATAAGAGGTATTAAATAAACCTGTCATCCTGAAAGCGTAGAAAATAAGGATGTAAGTCCGTAATTTTCAAGCTGTTCAGGATCTGACCAAAACATAAGTATCATGTCAAGTTGGTAAGATCCTGAAATACGCCTTATTTATTATCTTAACCCCAAACACTATGTCTAATTTTGCCGGCTATTCAGGATGACGATGAAAAAAAGGTAATAAGGGAATAAGGGAATAAGGGAATAAGGGAATAAGAGGTTTTTAATATTTTCTATGTTTAACGCGTTTTATGTAAACAATATTTATAACATGTATTAAAATGTGATGGACTTTAGTTCACCAAACAATCTTTTGCAAAGAGATGTTTTCTCTACCGTGGAGAGGAACTGTGTGGAGTGATGTTATTATCCGCCTAAAATATTATTTAATATTCTTCTAAGTATAGATGGATTTAGATTAGGTTCGGGAGTGACGGGTTTTGGAAACTCTTGCCAGTATGGCTCTTTTCGGAAGCAATCTTCGCAGCCGTATTTTGCTTGATAGTATTGGGGAATATTTTGTGTACCACCGCCCATCATTCCTGAAGAGTACATTCCGCCGTTCATCATAGGGAATCCGCCGATATTCATTGTCATAAAAACACCTTTTTATTTACTACACTTATATATATAAAGAAGCAGTTTGTTCAAAAATTGCGTTTTGTGTAACGAATTGTAACAATTGTTTTAGGTTTACTAAAGTTTTTCTTAAAAATGCCGATAATCATGCAAAGAAGGAATCGAAGGCTGTAAAGAAAATGGGTTTCAATGACTTTTGGATAAATAATAATGGTAAAAAAGAACAGTTGCACGACGCGAAGCACGGAGTGCGTAAAGAGCAGGTGGATAAAAAATACCACAATCTTTTTGATGCCTATGATACAAATCAAAATGGTACTCTGGAAGAAAATGAACTTTCTTGGCTTCTTTCAGCGGTGAAAAATGCAGCGGGAGAAGATAATACTTTGGATGATTCGGAAAATGCTGCAATTAATGCGCGTTTTAAGGAAGAATTAAATATTGAGAACGCCGATTTTAAAGAGTTTGCTAAATCTGTTTCAAAGGCGGCAGAGGATATTACAAGCATTGAAGAAAAAACAAACTCTGATGGTTCTAAATCGTTGGTGACACAATATAAAGATGGTACAAAAGAAACAATTACTTATTATGCCGACGGAGAATACAAGTTCAAAAAAACAGAAAAATTGCACACCAAGACAAGATATTGGATAAATGCAAAAGAGATTTCTAAAGAAGAGTATGAAAAAGCTCTGAAAAATCCGTCTAAAGTTCTTCAACGTACCGATACAATAAATTTGTCTGTTACAAATATTTCATCAAATACGGTAACGGTTCCGGAAATAAAAGAAGAATATTCTAAAAGATTTGAAGTGGAAAAACTGCTCGACAGTATTTGCAAAAATTTGGAAGCCGGTGAATTGCAGAAGATAAAAGAACGTTTTGCATCTTTAATTCAGCAAAATCCTGAACAAAATTGGTTGAAAATTGTAGAAAATGCAAAACGAGTTTTGGAAAAGAATAATATGCCTTCAACATTTGAAAATCTTGCAGATGCTTTAGAGTCTTTGGATATTAATTTGACAATCCGAAACGAAGCAGAGTATGAGCTTTCATCACAGAAGCGCGAAGAAATAGAGCTGAGAAAGTTTGCAAAAGAAGTTCTTTCCTTTGTGTACGAAACAGTTTCTGCGATGCAACAAGATTACCACGATAATCAAGGCTTGGCAGATTTTGGATTTTATTCTGAACGAATGAGTGACTTGATATGCAAACTCGGAGGTGAAAGTGATGCAACAAGAAGCTTTGCGCAAGCTGCAAAGAATAATTTAGAGTTCGCTAAACAAGCAGGAGATATTCCTGTAATTAATAAGGAACTTTTTGATTCCGAGTTTAAAAAAATGAACGGTGCAAATCTTGATATAGAAGGAGCAAAAAAACTTAGAGATTTGATATCAAAAGAGGGTTTTGATTTTCAGAAAGATATTTACGGCGAAGAGTTCAACAATGCATTAAAAGGAATGTTGGGTTCTTCTGGAATAGAATCTGCGCAAAGTAATATTGAAACTGGTTCAATACTGAACGGATTGGGCGACATTATCGTTATGGTTGCAACTCTAGGTTTGGCAGGAGAAGCTAAAGCCGTTCAACTTTTTGGCAAAACTGCAATGCAAACTTTTGGAAAAGCAGGTGCAAAACTTACGGCTAGTGCCATGAAGCTTTCTAATCCTTTAGCAAAGGGAGCAATGAAGTTTGCTGGTAAAGTCACCTCTCTGGGAGGTGGTGCTCTTGTTGGAGGAACTCATTTGGCTGCATATACGGGAGCGAAAGAAACTGTTAATAATCTTACGAACCCGACGCGTGATGCGCTTTCTTTGGATACATGGAATATGACAGCAGATGCTATGGTACAGTCATTTGGATTTGGTGCTTTTGGTGGTATTTGGGGGCAGACAGTTACTTCAAAGGTGATGAATGCGGTTAACAGAACTTCTAGTAAGACAATGAGCGCATTAGCACCAAAATTTGCAGAAGGAAGTGTCAAGGGAGTTGATGTATTGAAAGCTTTTCTTGAAAAATCAGCACCCGATAATATTGCTAAGGCTGCGGGATTTGCTTCTGAAGTACTTGGTTTCACGGCTTACGAGAGCGCGCTAAGTGTGTTTTTGCATATTGATGGCGAAGTTACATTGGATAAAGTAACTGACGTATTGTGGGAAGAGTTTAAAAATCAGGGTTATACTTTGGGGCAAATAAAAGCTGTGTCGATGTTGTTAATGGGTAGTAAAGCTGCACGTGCAGCCCGCACAGACGCGTTGGAATCAAGTTTTGACGGGTTAAAGAATGCAGAAGTTCGTAAACATCCGGAGAAAAATGAATTTATAGTAAAAACAGCAGACGGTAAATCTATTATATGTAAGAATGAGAATGAAATGATTTCTGCTTGTATGCTACTTGCGCGTGGAGGGGGAGTAAATGGCAGAGTAGACAAAGATGTAGATGTCAATACTGAAACAAAAACAAGTGAAAATCCTGTTGCGGACGCACTTGCTACAAGAGAGCGCGCTGCGGCAAACGGTGAAATTCCGGCGTTAAAAGATGTAGAGTTTGAAGAAGGATTTGGTTTGACCTACAAAGCTTCCACAAATCCGCTTTCTAAAGGCGATTATTATTTAGGTGATAAAAAACTTGCATCTACCAAAAAAGAATTGTCAGCACAGTTAAAAGCCGATGGGATTGAAATAGACGTAGAAACTGAACGTTTTATTGAAAAATTAAAGACGAAGGAAGAAATTCAGAGCGCATCAGCTTTTTTATATCAAACGAAGCGTATTCCGGAATGGCGTATGAAATATAACAAATTAGTTAAAGAGCCGCAAGATGCAGTTATTCTTGGTATGTTAGCCAAGCAAAACCCAAGTTATGATTATGAAGTAGCAATTAATCAGATTAAAAATAATCCCCTTTTATTCAAATTATATGATGAAGCAATCCCAATTTTAGGAAAAGATGCTTGGGGAACTGATAGAACTTATATACTTACAACTGCAGGAGAATGCATCAAAACCCAAGAACAATGCGAGGGCTTTTTGCATTTGGTTAAGAATGTTGATGGCAGCAAATTTAATGATTTAGAACAGCTTGTAGTAGATAAGCTTGTTCCGAATGATGTAAAGGATGTTGATAGATTTTTAAAGGTTATCAAATATACAAATGACAGAGGTTTAAGATATGATTACTTGTCGCTTTCACCGGAGGTTAGTGAGGCTTTAAACCCTTACTTAGAAACCAAGAATGATGAAAATGGACGCATAATACATCTTAGTGAGTATATTTGTGACAATTTGATAAAAGGTTTAAAAAATCCTGAGGTTCGTGAATCAATAATAACAATGCTTAAAAATGCACCTGACTGCGAAACTTTGCAAAGTTATTGTTGGCTTTTAGAGACGCAAACTTATCAGGACAAAGATGTTATTGATAGACTTAATGTGTTAAATGCAACCGGTGTTGAGTTTGAACAGTATAATTATGCGTACTTAATAGGAAAAAGAAAGCGTAGTGATGCTTCGGAACAATTTGAATTTAATGTAAATGACGATTACTTCAATGCTAAAATCAAGCGATTGAGTGTAAAAGATATAAATGAAAAACTCGGTAGGACAATGACTTTTGACGAAGCTGATCGGTACGGTTTTTTAAGAAAACCGGAACAGCGTCAGTATGTTTTGTCAAGACTTGATAAAAATAAGGACAAAGCAAGTGTCCGAAATATAATGGCACAAGCTGAATATATAACAACTGATGCTCAATATGAGCTTGCAGATTTTTTCATAGAAAAAGATATACGTGTTATAGAATTTGTCAAAAATGATAATTTAAGGTTGGTTGATCGTGATTTGTACGATTATCTAAAAACAAAAGAAGATGTAAAAGCATTTATGGAACTTTCTAGGTCATTTCCATTAGAGAGTCAATCAAGCAAGTTAGGCTATTTTTATCGTGACTTAATGAAAAATGGTTTGGCTAAGGGACTCGATTTAATGAAGAATTGTTCCGCATTGAAAAATAGTGTTGATAATAATGTATTCTATGGCTTGATATTAAATGGAAAAGATGAATGTCAACAAAAAGTGCTATTAAAGCTCAATGAACTTGTTGCAGAAAAACCTGAGTTTGGTTTAAAGGTTTCTGACGAGCTTGTTGAACTAATTGAGCGAATTGACTCAAAGAAAGAAATGGATAAAGTGTTGCAAAACATAGAGACATTGAAGTCTGCAGATGCAAGTTTCTTGGAGTGGATTCATCCAAACTCTTTGTTTAGAAATGATTGTACCTTATATCATCTTTTAAATTCAGACATTATTGATTTGAATAAATACAATCTTATAAGAGATGAAGTGGGGATGATGCGTACTGATTTGGCAGAAATAATCACATCTAAAATGCCTTTTGATTCGTTTAAAAAAATGTATGAAATCGAAGGAGAAAAAAATAGTAGTATCTTAGCGGAGATTTGCGCTTGCTATACTGAAAAAACTGCAGAATTTATAGGGCAAGTGCTAAAAGATGGTATTTTTACTCCGTCTGAAATGGCAGAATCTCTGTTAAGTGTACCCGTTTTCTCAAGGATGGATGGTACATATAATGCACGACTTGAATTCTATAATGAATTTAAAACAAATAGCAGGTTAAATCATGAGGAATTTAAGTCTGTTTTGGGGCAGATAAAAGATAAAAATATGAACCTTGCTCTTACTCTATGTAGGAAGCAAAATTTCCCTCAAAAAATGATTGCACCAATCTTATGCTCTCTGGATGGTGCAAATATGGAATTTGCAGCAAAGCTATGCGAATTTGATGCTTGTTCACCAAATTTAATGCCGGCGATTTTGCAGAAATATCAGGGAGGAACCGATGAGGTGGTTTTTGAATTTATAAAAAACGGGCAGTTGAAAAAAACGCCGGAGTTATTGAATTTTACTACTGATTTATGGGAGAATATTATCAATCGCAACTTGTTGGAGTGTGATTTTGTTGACGGAAAGTCAAATCGCACCAGTATGATTTCAAATTATGCAAGAGCTAAAACTGAGAATATAGCTGAGTTGCATAGACAATTAGTAGAAGATGCATTCGCGAACAAAGATTTACTCAAAACCGGCTTGGAAGACATTACTGATAGGGATATTAATTATGCAATGATGAGACCGGAAACGATTCGTGCATTAGACTTAATCGGAAAGGGCAATTTGGAAGCGGCTTTTCCGCTGATGATTGAAGAGTTTGAAGCTTTTGTTGATGTTGTTGATGGAATGAAGTTATCTGATGCAAATAGAGAGGCGCTTGTTCAAAAATTAACTCCACAAAACAGCCAAAAATATAAAGAACTTAGTTTGTTGATAAAACAGTATAAACAACAACTTACCGAATTAGTAGGTGCCGAAAATGTTGCAAAATCTGAAGAATTAAAGGCTCAACAAGCAATTGTCGAAGGGCAACTAAAACAGTTGAAAAAATCAGGTACTGCAGGCAAACAGCAGATAAAAGAATTACAAACTAAAGCAAAGCAGCTTGGTAGTCAGGCACAGGCAATTTATCATCAAGGAGAAAATGCCACTCAAATAAAAGAGTTGATGAAAACAATAAGCAATGAGTCAAAAAATTTGCAACAAATATTAAAAGAAAATAATGGTATCGATCCTCAAGAGGTTGTAACAAAATTAAGAGTCTTGTCTGCTCTTTCCAGAATTTCTACGGAAGAAGAGATTGCTGAATTTATTGACATGGTAAAAGTATCTACGCCGGAAAATGATGCAGCTTGGAATAATGCTGTCAACAAAAAGATTTTTCAAAAACTGGGTGTAGAATATGATGAAGCACTCTCACAAAAACTTGATTTAGTTAACTGCAAATATATTTCAAAAATGTTTGTATCCAGTACTGCCTTTTTCCGAAATATGAAGGTTCTGGTTGATGAAATAAAGGATAATCCGGAGTTAACAGTTGAACAAGCAATTGATAGAATGCCTCAAAACGTTAAAACTAAAGAAATTTTTGAATCTCTTGGATTTGACTATGAAAAATTTACAAAAGTAGATAAAAATTCTTACGAATCCGTAAAAATTGAATTAAACGGTGATGAAGCTAAACAAGCTGCAATTCGTAATTTAGAAGAAGATTTGAACGATGAATTATTTAGTTCTTTACCAAAAGAAGTAACAGGACCTATTTTTGGTGCTCTTAAAAAAGAGCTCGGGGTTACTTTGGAATTATCACAAAAAGAAAATTGGGTTGGTGACGGATTTAGTGCTGGAGCAACAGATTATTACAGATTGTTCAAAAACGGTAAACCAATTACGTTTGATGATATGGATAACATAGTTTCACTAATTAAAAAAGAAATTAATGCAAATGATTTTTGGTCAACAACGCAAGCTGATGTAAATTTGGAAATTGCTAGAGGTACAATGTACACTCATTTAATAAAAATGAGAACTCAAGAGGTTGATAATGCCTTAAATATCAAAGATGGCGAAGTTGCTGAAATTGAAGTCAGAAAAACAGATATGTATGATGTCAAAAAAGCTCTTGGCTTGGGTAATGATGCCCAATGTTGTACAGCACTGGGTAGACATTTTAACGAGTGGTCTGCGCCTACTTATATTATGAATAAATGTATAGGAGCAATCGAATTGACTGACAAAGGAAGTTTCGTTGGTAATACAATGATTTATCTTGCTTATGTTGATGGTAAGCCAGCATTAGTTCTTGATAATATTGAACTTAAAACGAAATATCAAAACAATGATATGATTAGAGATACGTTTGTTGATTATGCAAAAAGGCTGTGTAACGAAATCGGTCAACCTGATTTGCCGATTTATGCAGGGCCAAATAGGCATAAATTGCGCATGGATATTTATTCAAAAGAGGCTCATAGTATGGAAATTATAGGTAATTCCGGAAATCAACCTGTCTACGTGGATTATGATGCAGGCGCGCATTATGTAGGACAAGGTGAAAGAGTAACGATAAATATGTATAAGTTGAGATAGCAGGCTTGCTTTTGGACAACTGTGTAACGAATTGTAACGATTTTTCTAAAAACCCTAAAGTTTTCAAAAAATATGCCGATATATATAACATAAAGAAAATAAAGAAAAAGGAGTAGAAAAATGGTAGACGGAGTAAACAGATCAGCAGGATATGGATACGGTGGAATTAATGGCTTTGGTCCGAGAGGAAATCAGGGCGAAAACGTTAATGCAGGCGAAGGACAAAATCCGCCGGCAAGAGATTATGCGGAAACGCAAGTCGATCCTTCCAAAGTTATGGAGTGGTTATCAGCAAATAATAATTTTGTAAATGTTATAAATACACCTGAACGGGTTGAAGGAATTGTTACTGATCCGACAATTGAAGAACGTGTTGCAGGATTCATGGAAAACTATGAGTATTTCATGACAATAATTGAACAAGAGTTTGGCGAGGAGCTTGCTCCTGCCGTCATGGATATGGATATTGTGATGGATAAGTTGATGGGCATGACGGAATAGTGCATGTGAACATGCTAAATAAAAATTTTAAAAAGTAATTTTCTCAATTTTTCTACACTTAATTCCGAAAGGCTGGTAAAACAGCCTTTTTTCTTTTGCCGTAAATATTGACTTGTAGCGATTTTTTAAGAATTGTAAAAAGAAATTTAAACAAAGGTGTTGACATTTTAAATTGATGGAATAAGATAGTAAATGTCGGTTGCGAAACCGGTCTGGAGAAAGAAAAGGAAGTGAAGCTTCCTGATGAAATCCCAAGCAGGGTTGGAACACCCAAGTTGATGAAGTATGAAAGTTATACAATCAGAGGAATAAAAAGTAATCTGATCATCTTCTTAAAATAGAACACAAGCTGAATTTATTTTATTAAATAGCATAAGCTTGTTGCAGGTATAGCACCTTGACAACAGAATAAGGAAGACGAAATAAACTTGTTAATTCG
>CAZCZF010000036.1:0-18530 GCA_964503025.1 uncultured Vampirovibrio sp.
CTATTAATTGGTTTGGCTGAAATTGTATTAATTGCATTTATTCTCATTTTTATCCCTTTCTTTATTATTAAGAACTAAAATATATTTTTATAACTATCAATCATTTCTTTAGGAATATCCGGCTCCATTTTGTTCAACCTTTCAATTATTTCTTTTTCAGAAACCGGTACAAATTTCGGAGGGACTTTTTGGGTGGCTGCTTTGTCCATTATTTCACCATAATGTGATTTCGTAATCTGTTCAGCAATCTCATATATTTTCGCATTACTATAAGCTGCTCCATTCCCCTTGTCTGTAAGTATTTTAGCCAATTCCTCAAAATTAATTCCAGGATCGGAAAGTTCTTTTAATACATATTCAAGTATCTTTGCAATATCTTCTCTTGAAGAAGTTGGCATATATAATTTTTCAGAGTTGTTAGCATTTAAAATTCTTGGATCAACCTTCTTTGGATAGTTAGTGGTTGCAAGTAGAGTTGCATGATATTTTTCTGATAAATTATTAAGAATATCAATATATTCCTTATTGCATTCTACTCCATCAATTTCGTTTAGTAATAAAATACTCTTTTTCCCAGTTTTTTCAAAACATTCTTTTGATTTATTAACTGCATCTTTTAAATTTTGTAAATTTTCTTCCGGAAATATTGATAAATTGATATTGATATGATTTGCATTTCCTTCGTAAGCAACTGCTTTTCCAAATAAAGTTTTACCGGTGCCTTTTGGGCCATACATTACTATTATATTTGGAGTTTTACCGTTGGTTTTCAATGGTATTATAAGTTTTTCATTGAGGAAATCTTTTTGTGTTTGATAACCTAAAATCCTATCAAAACCTGGTTTGTTAGCAAGTTTTGTACGTATTTCATTGGTCATATTCCATCCTTTTGTATGCATCATTTTCTCATATTTATATTGCATTTCGTATATTTCTAATTGCATATCAATAGCTTTCTTAACTTCTGACAGATATTTTTTGTCTTCTTCAACCCCTTTACTATTTGTAATCATATCGTTAATTAAATCTTCCACCATCTTATGGCTTTCTTTTTTAGTATCATCGCTCATAATACTTTTATCAATATATTCCAATAATTTTTGCTTTTCGTTTTCAAAATATTTTTTATCTTCTTCACTAATAGGAATTTTTACAGAATGCTCTGTGCTATTGATAATTTCACTACCTTTTGCACCTATGTTGTCAGTAGAACTAGCAGTTTGTGCACCACTCTCTGTATAACCTCTTCCAGCTTTGCTGCCACTGCTTGAAGAAGTATGTATGCTACTAGATTGTGATCCACTACCGGAGTTGCTACTTCTTACTTTACTACTGCTATTTGAAGATACATGAGTACCATCAGTTTTGTTTGGGCTCTTGTTTTTTGTTGGTGCAATTATTGCTTCATGCCATTCATCAAGTGCTTTATTAAGTGCCTCATTTTCAGCTTTTAATTTAGCTAGAGCATCTTCTGTTTCTATTTTTGTTCTTTGTGCTATTTCTTTCTCATTTTTAGCAATTTGTTTAGCTATTCTAGCTTTTCGATTACGAAAGAATGCAAATCCGGCACCAATTGTAGCTATCCCAGTTAAAATGTATCCAATTACACTATTATGTTCTCCGGCATTTTCCATTGTTTCCGAAACAAATTCATCTGGAAGATCGGCTTTAAAAATTGGTTTCACATTAGTAATTCTCGTGTTAGTTACTTTGTTTTGTAATTTTTGAGTTTGCGTTGTTTCAATTTTCATAATTCGTCCTTTTCTTTATAATTGTTTGGTATTATGTTTAATTATGTCAGGCTCAATTTTTGTAATGATATCTTCAAAATATTGCTGATTTAGTTTAATATCAGTTTCTGTTGATAACATTTTTTTTTAAAGCATAAATAAGACTTTCTGCAATTTTAGCATTACTATATGAAGTAGCTTGCTGCATCAAAAGGATGTTCCAAGAATTTTAAATCATGGTCGTTTTTTATTTGTTTTAAAGAAGGCACATCAACAATTGATGTACCTTCTTTAAATGACAAGTTGTAAACATTATGCAAAAGCCATTTACACCGTTTATCAATGAATAATGTTACATCTCCTTTTGAGTTCTTAACTTTTGCATTAAAAGCCTGTATTCTTCTCAAAATCGGAGGATTAAACTCTCTTAATCTGAATTTTGGAGAATAACCATGTGATTCCAATGCACGTTTGATTATCATGTAATTAGTAAATTCAGATTGAGCAGAACGATTATCACCACTTGCATCACCGTTTACAATTAAATCTCCTTGATGATTAGGATAACGGCGCAAAAATTCATCTATAGCTTGTTGAGTTGTAGTATTTTCAATAACTAATTCATCAAAGAAATAAATATTTTGTCATCTTTATGCGCCAAGCACCAACACATCGGATCGACATTGAAATCACAAGTCAAATGCAGAGGTAAATTAGGATTGTATCTAAGTGATTTTATATTTTTATCAGTAAAGTTTTTAACAACCAAACCACTGGAATAATTGCCAAACTGACCTAAAACATTTATTTTGTAATACTCCGGATCGAAATCTTCTCTCATAGATTCTAAGTAGGAGAAGATGAATTATTAGAATGTAAAACTTGTGCAAGCTTTAAACAGAGTGAATGGGAAGAAGAAACAAAAATCATTAATAAAGACGGAAAAGAGGAAACCGTTGTAATTGAAAAAATACCACAAGAATATCTGTTACAGTGTGTTTGGTATATGGGAATTACAGGCAAAAAGACTTGTTATATAGCAGTGCTTATTGGTGGTCAACAGTTCAAATATAGAAAAATAGAATTTGATAAAGAACTATTTGATATTATGGTTGAAATGGCTATTAGATTTTGGGATTGCGTTCAAACTCATACATTACCATCACTAATTCTGTGTGCCATCTGTGTGTCATTTGTGTGCCAATGCGTAAAATTAGTATTTTATGCAAGCCGTAAGAAAATAGCGCAAATACTTTATTTAAAGCACTTTTAGCGATTTCTTTGAATTAAATGATTTTTTTGTTTTTCAGCCTAAAATTTATGCTAAAAACAAAATAGCAAGGCTCAAAAGCCTTGCTATTATTGGATTTAAATTTGGGCCCGGAGGGATTCGAACCCACGACCAAAGGATTATGAGTCCTCTGCGCTACCGCTGCGCCACAGGCCCGTGACGTCTTAATTATTCAATTGTATTTGCGTCCTCACCTGTGTCTTGCGTTAGCTGCGCTACCTACCTCTCCTCGGAAGATACTCAATCTTCCTCGTCGGCAGAGTACCACAGGCCCGTGACGTCTATAGCCTCTATACTAGCAACTAAATACAAAAAAATCAACCCACTCGTCTAAATATATTTTTTTACACTTTGTGAAATTTTATATATATCATAACTATACCGTTCCTTCAAAAACAACTCTGCAGCTATTTTTTCAAATATGTATGAAATATTTGAAATAGATTTTTTACTCTCCAAAATATCCACCAATATCTCTTTAATCTCAACAGTTGATAATCTGGAAGTAACATTCCAAACCATCCACCCATCAGTTTTTTGTACAAAATCTATGTATTTTTCTACAATTTCATTTGAAAATATCGTGCTTAAATTTGAATCAATACCCTTTCTTAATAACTTATTTATACTTGATTTAACTTCTTCCTCTTTTGGAATAACAAAATCTGTCGCAACAACTTTCTCGCATACCAATAACTGACATTCATTTTCTTGCAACTCATCTTTGCTTGTCACGCGAACCGCTGGAAAAATAAAACCACACTCATTCTTAATTTCTTCACGTAATCCGCTAATGGCTGAACTAATCGCAGCATGATGCTCAATTAAATCACTCCCAATATAAAATCTTAAATTCTCGGAAGTTAAGTCATTGAACATGTCGTCAATCTGCTCTTGAACTGTAGGAGGCATTATTTCAGGCTTATTAATGTGTAAAATTTGTTTTATTTTTTCTAACATACTACTTTTATAATTAACCAAAATTATAAGTCAATTTTTTACTTTTAAACCTTTTTGTGTTACACTATAAGCATAGAGAAGAATTTAATTATTTTGAGGGGGATAAATGGCACAGGGGTATGACGCTAGTAATATACGTGTTTTAGAAGGTTTAGAAGCTGTTAGGTTACGTCCCGGCATGTACATCGGTTCAACTTCACAAAGAGGTTTGCACCACTGTATTTATGAAATCGTTGATAACTCTATTGACGAATCACTTGCAGGTTACTGTACGGAAATTCATGTAACTGTTCACAAAGACAACAGCGTTACGGTAGAGGATAACGGGCGTGGTATTCCGGTAGATGTAAAGGCTGATTCAGGAAAATCGGCATTGGAAATTGTCCATACTGTTCTTCACGCAGGTGGTAAATTCGGTGATGGCGGTTACAAAGTATCAGGCGGACTTCACGGTGTTGGTGCTTCTGTAGTTAACGCTCTTTCTGAAAAAATGGTTGTTGAAGTTTCTCGTGACGGATACGTTTGGCGTCAGCAATATCTAAGAGGTGAGCCTACAGCCCCTGTTGAAAAAACGGTTACAACTACAAAAACAGGTACAAAATCTACTTTCTGGCTTGACCCTGAAATCTTTACAGAAACAACAGAAATTGATGTGGATATAATTGCGACTCGTTTTAGAGAGATGGCATTCTTAAACAAAGGTTTGAAAATTATTCTCCATGACGAAAAAGATACAGGAAAAGACGAAACATTCCACTACGAAGGCGGCATCGGAAGTTATGTAGCTTTCTTAAACCACAACCGTACAGTAATGTTTGACGAACCTATCTACATGGAAAAAATGGTTGATAAAATTAAGGTTGAAGTTGCAATGCAATATACCGATTCTTACAACGAGTCAATACTTTCATTTGCAAACAACATTAATACGCACCAAGGCGGAACGCATTTAACAGGTTTCCGTAACGCAATTACACGTGTTTTGAACGATTATGCAAGAACAAATAAAATCTTAAAAGATTCAGAACAAAATCTTTCAGGAGATGACGTAAGAGAAGGTTTAACCGCAATTGTTTCCGTAAAAATAGAAAACCCTGAATTTGAAGGACAAACAAAAGAAAAACTCGGCAACTCAGAAGTTATGCCTGCTGTTCAAGATGTAGTTAAAGAAAAATT
The DNA here is from genome assembly GCA_964503025.1 of uncultured Vampirovibrio sp. Lineage (GTDB taxonomy): Bacteria > Cyanobacteriota > Vampirovibrionia > Gastranaerophilales > Gastranaerophilaceae > CAG-196. Next base: position 5,158 of record CAZCZF010000036.1, read on the forward strand.
ACAAGAATGGTTAGAATTTAATCCAAAACTTGCAAAACTAATTATTGAAAAAACGTTGCAAGCACAAAGAGCTCGTGAAGCAGCGCGTAAGGCAAGAGAGCTTACAAGAAGAAAATCTGTTTTGGAAAACTCCACCCTCCCAGGTAAGCTTGCTGACTGTTCAAACAGAGAACCTGAAAAATGCGAAATCTACATAGTTGAGGGAGATTCCGCAGGTGGTTCTGCTAAACAAGGCAGAAACAGAATGTTCCAAGCAATTTTGCCATTAAGAGGTAAAATTCTTAACGTTGAAAAAGCAAGACTTGATAAGATTTATGCTAACAACGAAATTCAATCAATGGTTCAAGCTTTCGGAATTACAATAAGCAAAAATGAAGAAGAATTTAACCTTGAAAAATTACGTTACCATAAAATCATCATCATGACCGATGCTGATGTTGACGGTGCACACATTAGAACATTGCTTTTGACATTCTTCTTCCGCTATGCTCGTCCACTTATTGAAAATGGTTATGTATACATAGCTCAACCACCGTTATTCAAGGTTACACAGGGTAAAACATCAGAATACTTATATGATGAACACGCGCTTGATAAAATGTTAAAAGAACGTGGTATCAAATCATTGAGCTTATCTGACAAGACAAAAACAAAAGTTAAATCCGGAGATGATTTGGTAACACTGCTTTCAAACATGGCAGCATTCTACAAATCTTATAACAACCCGATTTTGAACATCATTCCATCAGTTGTTTTAAGAGGTTTAATTCGTTCCGATGTTAAGCCGGAAGATTTTGAAGATCAGGCAAAAATGACAGAGGTTATTGAATACCTTTCTCATTATTTGAAAGATCACGCAGAAAACTACAATGTAGCAGAAGCTAAGAATTACGCAGTTTCACTCAAATACAATCCGGAAAATGCAAAATACTCTATTCAACTTGATTTGTTTGAAAATGAACACGAATTTATTACTTCAAACATCATTAAATCAAATGAATTTAAACGTTTGAAAAATTCATATCCGCTAATTCGTGATTTCTTGATTGAAGAAGAAAAAATGCTTATTCTTGAAACAGAAAATGGCGAAGTTGAAATCACTTCATTTGAACAATTACAAAAAATCGTTGACGATAGAGGACAAAAAGGTCTTGCAATCCAAAGATTTAAAGGTCTTGGTGAAATGATGCCACAACAATTGTGGGAAACAACAATGGACCCTGAAACAAGAACATTATTGAAGGTTAACATTGAGGACGCTATGATGTGTGACCAGTTGTTCGACATCTTGATGGGAGATAAAGTTGAACCAAGACGCGATTTTATCGAATCTAACGCTGTTTATGCAACAAATATTGATACATAATAGGGTAAAATTTTAATTGAGCGGCGAAGCCATTAATAGCTTCGCCGTTTTTTCGTTTGTTGAAAATGATAACATAATATGTTATCATAATAACAAAGATTGTTATTAAGGAGGCATAATATGAATATTTCGCTTACACCAACACTAGAAAAATTTGTACAAGATAAAGTCGCATCCGGACTTTATAATTCTGTTAGTGAAGTTGTTAGAGAGGCATTGAGATTACTTGCTCAAAAAGATACAATTTCTTCGGAACGTATTGCTTGGCTAAATCAAGAAATTGAAAAAGGATGGAATGATCCAATTGTATATGATGGACATGAAGTTATGGAAAAGTTGATAAAAAAATATGAATAAATTAAATTTAGAAATTACAAGTAAAGCTCTATCAGATATTGAAGTTATAACAGATTATATCGCACAAGACAATAAATCTGCGGCGAGAAAATTATCGAAAGATTTTTATAAACATTTTGAGAATCTTTGTAAACATCCAAACCTTGGCAAGGAAAAAGAAAGTTTCATTTATTTAAACGCTAAATTTTATATTATAAAGAGAAACTATATTATTGTTTATAGACTTATCGAAAAAAACACTTTAAGGATTTTGCGTATTTTAAACTCTTGCCAAGACATCTGTTCTTTATTGCAGGCGGATTTGTGCTATAATCTTGGGTATGAAGAAGAGTTGTAAAATATTAGTCGGTTTAGCTTGTACAGCAGGAATTATTGGCGGATTAGTCGTAAGTACATATTTTTGGGCATTGCCTGCTGTTGTTTCTAATTCTTGGATTCACACCAAAGTTGCCAAAACTGTTAAAAAATCTTTTGATACAGATTTAACTATTGACGGTGTTGAATTAAAAACAGGCTCAAATATTGATTTTAAGCTCAAAGAATTAAGTTTAAAAAAAGAAAACAACGAAATCCTTAATCTTTCTGGTGTAGATACAGAGTTTTCTTTAAAAGAAATTTTTGCAAAGCGTTTGATTGTAAAAAAGGTTCTTGCTGATAATGTATATGTAAATGCGTCAGAATTAATGGCGCTTATGCCGAAGCAGGAAGAGAAAAAAGAAGTAAAAGAAATAGATTTTAATATTGATATTTATTCTGCTCTTCTTGGAGTAAAAAAATGTCTTATTACATACAACGATTCCAATATTGGAGTTAAATTTGACGCACAAAATTTGATAATGGATAGGACAAAGGAGAAAAAATATCTACATTTTGATTTCGACTTTGAACTGGCTAAGGGTAATGATAAAATTACAGTTTCTGCAGATGACCAAAACCGAATTTACATGGGAAACGGGGAATTGCATGTAAACGCTTTTCCTATAGAAATTGATAAATCTAAAATTATAATCAGCGCATTTGCGTCAAGAAAAACAGGAATAGAAGCGAATATAAGTTCAAAGAATTTTTCTGCGCGTGACATTTTTAATATTATAACTTCAAATTTGATTATTCCAAATGGTAAAGAACTGTTAGCGCCGATTTGTAATGTAAATGGGAATGCGGATTTTAATATACATCTAACGAAAAACAGTATTAACGGAGATGTTAACGTAAATAAGGCTTATTTTGAAATCAAAGATTTATTGAATATGCCGGTGGAAATTACGCAAGGTATTGTGGAAATTGGCAATAAAGATATCAAACTCAGAGATTTTGCGGGTTTTTATAACAATAAAAAATTCAATGATATTAAAATGAAAGGTGATATCAAAGATTATTGGAAAACTTGCGACACAGAAATCGTTTCTAATATCAAGGTAAACGACGATTTCTTTAAAAATTATGCTTCAAAACTGTTGGGTGCGCCGATAGGACTTGTTGGTGACGCTGGTTCTCAATTAACATTAAAATCTAAAAACGGCTCTTGCGATGTCGTATGGTATTTTCTTTTGAATGAAAATGAAGGTTTTATACTAGGTGATCAGTCAATGGTTTTGAAAGATTACAAAACTCTTTTCAAAATTGATTTGAGCGTTGTCAAAAATATTTTAAAATTAAATACAATTGATTATTATATTACTGACAAACTCCAAAAGGGTATGACTCCGGTTCTTGCCATCAAAGGAAACATTGATATGGCAGATAATATGAAGCTTTTAGATTTGGATTTGAATATTCCGCGTCCGCTTCCGAGCGAATTTTTGAACTTTTTATGCTGTCAAAAAATCTTCAAAAAAGGAACAATTTTCGGGAAACTAAGTATTGATAATAATGGTGAATTTCCTAAAATGGATGGCGTTATTGAGCTTAGTAAAGTTAGAATTCCGTCTCAAAGATTGTATATTGAATCTGCAAAATTTGGCGCAAAGGGCGATAAACTGGGAGCAATTGCAAATGGCAGATTTAAACGTTCAACGTATGATTTTAGCGGATATATTGTTAACGATTTAAGACTTCCGATTGTTGTTAAGAATGTTAATTTAACGGTTGATAATGTTGATGTTGAAAAGATGTTGGTGAGTAATACTTCCGGTGTAACTCCACCTCAAACCGTGGAATATTGTGCCGAGAAAGAGTGTGTTTCTGATAATTTAGCTGATTCTGATGATGTTCCAACATTTACCAAGGGGTTAATTATTGTTGAAAAATGTATGTTTAATCTTGGAAGCGGTAAGTATAAAGATGTTAACTTCGGAAATTTACATGCAAACTTAACGCTTGATAAAGATGGCATTTTGGAGCTTCAATCCAATAAATTCGACATTGCGGAAGGAATTTCAACATTAAAAGTGAAAGCCGATTTGATAAAGAATAATTATTATTTGAGATTGGGCGTTAAAGATGTTAATTCAGATGTTATGGCATCTGCGGTTTTGGGATTGCCAAGAGAGATTTCCGGAAAAGCGAGAGGGTTGATTGAAATTTATACTGATGAGACATTGAAGTTGAACGGCGATATTAAATTTGAAATTAAAGATGGAACGATAGAAAAAGTCGGATATGTTGAATATCTTTTGAAAGCGGCTTCGCTATTCAGAAATCCGTTGGCAATGATAAGTCCGACAACAATTGGCGATTTGGTTACAATTCCGAATGGAGAATTTGAATCAATTTCGGGTGAATTAAAAATTGTTAATAATGTAGTTTTGCCGTTACAAATTCGCTCCTCTGCAAATACGCTTGCAACGTATATTGTAGGTAAATATAATTTGGAAAACAATGATGCGACTTTGAGAATTTATACAAAATTTTCGGATAAAGATACGGGGTTTGCAGGCTTTTTGAGGAATATTTCATTAAATAGTATTGCAAACAGGATTTCCACAAGCGGAAGGACGGATGCTAATTATTATGCATCAGAGCTTGTACAAATTCCAAAATTAAAAACCGGTGAAGATAATGCGCAAATATTTTTAACAAAAGTTGATGGCGATGTGATTAATTTTAACTTCTTGTCATCATTAAAGAGGATTAAGTAATTGAGTACAGAATATATTGGTTGGGTTGAATATTTTAAACAATCAGATTTTGTTAACAAACTTAATTGTTTAAAACAAAAATGTCAAAACAAAAAAGTTGTAATCTATTGTAATGGTATATTTTTTGATGCTTTAAGTGATACATATAACTTGTCGGATTATTTCAATATCTATGGAATTTCAGATATAAGATATGAAAATTCTGATATTGATTTTTACAAAGGTTTTAGTTGTATAAAACCTTCCGAATTAAATCAAAAAGATTTTGATATTATTCTTATTGCAACGCCGAATTTTCAGAGTATAAAAAAATTTTTTGGGGCACAAAATATTAAGCAAAAATCTTTACCGCTTTTTTTTGAGAAACGAGAAAATTTTTTCTTCCGAAAATCAGCTGCCAATTATCGAAAAGTTCTTTCTAATTTAAAACATAAATCAAAAATTAAGGTTTTATTTACATGTGAAGAGAATTCAAAATGGAGTTGTGGGAGGCTTTACAATCTTTTAAAGAATAATCCGCGATTTGAGGTACTTCCTGTCGTTTTATTTCCGATAATAACTAAAAATCGAATTGAATTTACACAGCAGGAAAACATCGAATTTTTTTCAAAATTTGGAATTAAAACTATTGACGGATACGATTATGAAGAGAAAAAAAATCGGAATTTGAGAGATTTTGCTCCGGATATTGTTTTCTATCAACAACCGTGGTATTTGCAGGGGTATAATCATCCACAAGCAGTTTCAGAATATGCTTTGACAGTAATGTTTCCTTATGGATATACGACTCTAAGTCCTGATGAGTGGGGAAGTTATCTTGTAAAAAAAGTTTACTCAAATCTTTGGAAGTTTTTTTCAGAAAGTCCTTATCACAATAAGTTTTATGCACGAGCTGCAAATATGAAGTTTAAAAACATTTTATACACATCAGGTTCACTAAAGCTGGATGAATACAGAGAGTCGGAGGTGGATGAAAGTGTATGGAAGGGCAAAGGAAAGCGTATAATTTGGGCACCGCATCATTCGATTAATAATGATGGATTAAGAATGGGGACTTTCAAAGAGAATTATAGATTTTTTCTTGAATATGCTCGTAATCACACGGAATATTCGTTTCTATTAAAACCTCATCCTGCATTAAAAACTGTATCTGTAAATTCAGGCATTGATTACGAAGGATATATTGATGAGTGGTGCAAACTTCCAAATGCTTGTGTTTATGATAAAGGAGACTATTTTGATATTTTCAAAACATCTGACGTACTAATAACTGATTGTTCGTCTTTTTTAGCGGAATATTTTTTATCAGAAAAGCCGATTATTTTTATAGAAAGACCGGATAGAGCTCCGTTTGATGAGTTCGGAAACCATATAAAATCTGGTTTTTATACATCAAATACTAATTTACAAATAGAATTTTTACTTGAAAAATTGCTAACAAAAGAAGATGATACTCTCAAAAGTTTACGAAAAAAAATTATTAAAAAATATTTTTATTTTCCAGAACACAGTTCTGCTGAGATAGTATTTAAGTTTCTTTGTAAATCTTTTTGAGTTTTTCTTTCATAAGTTTGTAAGAATATTCTTTTAATCGATTTTTGTTTTCAATATCTATTCCAGAACTAAGAGCTTTTTCAAACTCATCAATAATAACAGAAGGGTTTGAAAACATATCAGGTGTAATAAAATTATTGAGTTTAAAATCTCTTTGGAGGTGTAAAAACTTTTTCGCCCAAACAATTCCCAAAGCCGGAATATCAAGAGAGATTGCAGCAATTACTGCGTGCATTCTTCCTGCAATTATTCCTTTGTAATTTTTTATACAATTTATCAATTCGTTTGTTGTTTCCGGAAATTTAGCAAGTTTATCAGTGCTACAGCCCAACTTTTCAATTAATTTCAAACCAAAATTGTAATCGTTCCATCCGCCATTTGAAAATAATTGCCAATTATATCCACGATTTTCAAGTTCTTTTATAATCCCAATATATAAGTTTAGTACTTCATCTTCACAAATTCCGGTAAAATTGTCGTCAAAAATTTTTGGTCTTATAAGACCAATTCCAATTACATTGGAATTGGATTTCTTAACACTAAAACATTCTGGTATCCAAAGAGCCGGATCAATAACTTTTTCACACTTTGAAACAAGAGTTTTTAAATGTTCAATATCGTCTCTTGTTGTTATTGCTTTAACAACTTTCTGATTTAAAAGATATTTGTAAAGCATTCTTTCTATTAGTCGTGGAGAAGGTTCAAGACCAATCGCGTTAAAATAAATCGGAATATTCTTTTTAAAACAATTTTTAAGAATTGCGAGAATGCCTGTCCACATATTCATATAAAATTGTTGGAATATTCCACCACCACAGAAAAACACAAGGTCTGAATCGCTACAAATATTATTGTAATGTTCTTTTACTAATTTCCGATTTTGTTTGTAGAAATTCCAGTACAAAAATTTACCAAGAAAAAACATATTATCTGCGAACTTGCTTTTATCAAAATTTTCAATGCCAAGCATTATAAACTTATTATCAATACACATTCTTACTTGTTTTAGTTTTTTCTCAAAAATTTTAAAATCCTTAAAATCTTCTTTATTAGGAAAAAGTCCGCATTCTTTGTATGAAAATTCCCAATCTTCTTCTAATGCGATTTTTGTAAGTAAATATTTTGCAGTTTCATAGATTAATCTATCACCAAGTACGGTTAAATCTTTTACATACACCAGAGAAATTTTTTTCATAATTGACTTTGAAAATCCTCCCAAGAATCAGTAGATTTTCTATCCCAATTTATACCGCGTCGAACAATTTTAGCTGGAACTCCGGCAAGAATGCAGTTTGGCTCGTAAAATTTTTTGTTAACTATTGAACCTAAGCCAACTACGGAATTATCGGCAATATGTGCACCTTTAAGATACGTAGAACCTGCTGACAGCCAAACGTGATTACCTAAAACTACGCTTTGGGAAGGATTAATCATCTCTTTAGTTTCAATATCATAGATAATATGAGAGTCAGATGTTCTCACGGTGACATTATAGCTTATCATGCAGTTGTTGCCAATCTTAATGTGACAATTTTTGCTACGCAATGCGGTAATAGTACTAAATCTTCCAATTGAGACATTGTCGCCTATTTTTATTGCCGTGTCTTGTCCTAACAATATTCTGGCATTATAAATACGGCAATCTTTGCCAAAGTTTAAAAAATTATTATTGCCGCTAATATAAATTTCTAAATGTTTTCTAATGCGGATAGGTTCTTGGATTTCGACATGATTATTTAATCCGTTAAATTTTATTTTTAATTTCTTTATTATTGGATTATGAATTTTTTTGCCGTTTTCCTTAATTAAAACTACTGTATTACGAAGCTCTTTCTTGTTTAATGCAGGAAGAAGTATAAATGAAAGAATAACTTTATTTTTCTTGATAAAAGATATCAATTTATATTTCATTATTTTAATTCCTTTGGTATTGCGTACAATACTGTTTCAACAAGTCTGTCACTATAATGTCTGATGTGAAACTCATAATTATCCAAAAGCTCGTTTAAGAAGCAAGGTATTTCATAAAACTGTTTATCAGAATGATAAATAGATATAGCAAGTTGAGGACGTTGTGTTAATAAGACATTTTTTGCACCTTCCAAAGTCTTCATTTCGGCATTTTCTATATCCATTTTTATAAAATCAATTTTCAAATTATTTTCCAACGCAAATCCGTCAATATTAGCAGTTTCTATTTTTATAATTTTCTGAGGTCTTTTAATATTTGGTTTAACTTCTACAATAGATGAACCATGCTTGCAGTTTATTTCTTCTCTAAATTCAAGCTGAGTTTTAATATTCCATAAGCCTTTGTTAATAATTTTTATTCTTGAATCATTTTTTATTATTTTATCAAAATTAATATCTTTGAAAGATTCATACGCCGGTTCAAACATGTAAACCTGTTCACAATTAGGAAAATTTTGTGTAAAAAGAACTGAGTGTATTCCATTATAACCACCACCGTCTATACAAATTTTAATGTATTCCGGTTTAATAAACTCAAAGTATTGTTTCATCGGATACATATTAATTCGTTCAGGGTAAGTTTTATCGTAATATTCTTTAATTTTAGAAAGATATTCTGATTTATTTCTTCTTGCTTTTGCAATAAATTCATAAAGCTTTCTATCTTTTGCATTTTGAAAAACACTGCAAGGTTTATTTATATATGATTTTTGATATTTTTCATAAAATATTTTGTCAATTGAAATAATATTTTTGACTCCATATCCTTTTAAAATTGTTTCCATGTAATATCTTGAAGATAGTGATGTAACAATTCCGGTATTAATGGAAGAAATAACCTTATCGATGTCAGAAGCTTTGTATATTGGAATTGAATCAATAATTCCATCATTAAACGAATTTATAAAAAATTTAACTTCTACATCTGGTCGAAGTGTCTTTAATTGTTTGTAGATATCAACAGCGACTATATCTGAACCATATATACAAATTTTTTCACCGAATTTGATTTTATTGAACAAATTTTTATATATCATTTTATTTCTCCTTTTTCATAATACCGCGTATAATTTCTACTGCTCTTTCAGAAGCTTTACCGTTTTCTAATGCATTTTTTTCTGCAAGAAAATTTCTGCATTTTTGTTTGTAGTTATCGAAATCAAAATTTTCTATATTGGAAATTAACTCACTATTATTTACTGCTATTGGAAAAGGAGTTGATTCAAGCGGATAATAAAAACCTCGTTCAGTATTGTATTTTTCTATATCTGTTGCATAAATAAAGCAAGGTCTTTCGCATAGCATAAAATCAAACATGCAACTTGAATAATCTGAAATTATTATATCTGCACAAACAAGCAATTCTTGCATATCTGCATAATATGAGGCATCAATATCTGCACTTCTTTTCTTTAAAAGTTCATTTGGAGATTTTAAATTAGATGGATGAAATTTTGAAACAACAACCCAGTCGCCACCAAATTTTTTGCATAATGCGGATTTCAAAGCAGTATAGTCAATATTATAACAACTTGATGTTAAAGAATCTCGAAATGAGGGAACATATAATGCAATTTTTTTATCTGATGGAATATTGAATATTTTATACATCTTGGACTTTAATAATGTATTATCCTTAAAAAATATGTCGTTTCTAGGGTGACCTATTCTTGACATTTTACCTTTATAATGCAATGCGGTGCTAAAAACATCTTCTTCAAATTTGCTATCTGTTAACATTAAATCATACGAACTAAAATCTTTATCACTAAAATAAACTGTTTTTTTATTATTATAAAAAGTTTCGGTATCATGGTACATTCTTTTTATTCCTAATGAACCATGCCAAGTCTGTAAATAGAACTGCCCCCTTTTCTTGTTTAATCCGTGCCTGTGTTCATGGAGCTTGCAAGTATTTTCTATCCATAATTTTGCAGTAGCAAGTTCTTTTAGTCTTTTATGAATATCTGCATAATTGACAAATTTTACTTTGTCGGCAAAAACTTCTTTTTGGGCAAATTCATCGCGTACGAGCCAAATTATTTTGTAAGGAAGGTTCTGTCGTAGAATTTCTTGTACGATATATTTGGGATTGCACCCCAGGCTTCTGCCCTGATGGCAAGAGACTACTATTTTTTTTGAGTCTATTCTGCGCCAAGAATAGCGCAAATACCAGTTTAGTTGCCATATTAGAGCAGAATTTCTATATATAAAATTGATTAAATCAAATTTAAGAGTCATTTTCTTCCTCTTTCAAACTTTCGATAAGTCTTTCAAACATTTCTTCAATTCCGATTTTGGGGCTCCAGCCCAAATTTTCCAGCTTTTTAGTGTTCAATTTTATTTTAACGGAATTAGCATAACCTTTGGTGTTATCAAGTTGAATAACTACTTTTGTTTCATGTTTTGTAGCAAGCATTTCTGCCAGTTCTCTGATTGAAACTGCTGTATTTGAATTGGCAACATTGTATATTTCACCAGATTTCCCCCTGATTAGAAGTGTTAAAATCGCGCTCACCGTATCTGTAAGATAGCAGTAATTTTTCAAAGAATTTCCTTCTGTATGTAATACAATATTTTCTTTTTGAATAACACTTTTTGCAAACTGTGCAAAAACTCTGTTATCTTCTTTGCTTACTCCTGCTCCAAATGTTTGTGTAAGTCTTGCAATTTTTACGTTAACTCCATATTCCGAGGCGTAAGATGCACAAAGGTTTTCAGCCATACGCTTACCTTCCGGATAACTGCTTCTCGGATTAGTCAAATCTAAACTTCCAAGGTAATTTTCCGTAATCTCTTTGTCTGAAACAACATCGCCGTAAACTTCCAAAGAAGAAAGGTAGCAAAGAGCTTTAACTTGCTTTTCTTTTGCAAATTCCAAAATATTTTTTGTTCCATTTATTATTGTAAGGCTTGTTTCTACAGGTTTTGTAACCATTTCATTAGAAGAAGTTGTATTTGCTGTATGAACAATGTAATGTACTTTATTCGGATAACAAATTGGATTATTAATATCCTGAACAACTATTTCCAAATTCGGATTATCTAAAACGTATTTGAAAATTCTTTTTGCTTTTTCAAGGTTTCTAACTAGTGCAACAACTTTGATTCCGCCAAATAAAAGGAGAGAAAGTACAATTTCGCTTCCAATAAGTCCGGTAGCTCCGGTTACTATCACCGAATTCTCTTTGAATTCATGAAAAATAGGGTTTTGAATTAGCTCTTCCAAATCTTTTTGTTGTATTTTATTTTTTGTCTCAAACACCGGACACCTCGCGTCTATAATCTAAAATACCTTTTAAAATATAAACATCCTGCGGAGTTGTGATTTTTATGTTACCAAAATTCCCTCTTACAAGATGTGTTTCGCGTCCAAGTTTATGGAAAAGCGTGCAAGAATCAACAATATCATCATACCCGATTGTTTTTCTAATTTTTTCATGTGCTTCTAAAATTTCTTTAAGCCTAAAGCTTTGCGGAGCTTGTGCGGCAAAAGTTTCTTTTCTTATTGGAACGTGAATCGGAATTTCACCGTCTTTGCTAACTAAAATTGTTTCGTAGCAAGGTGTAGACGTTATTCCTGTTCCGTTTGTTTTTACACTGGCAATGTTATCGGAAATTACCTGTTCTGTTATTATTGGGCGAACTCCATCGTGAATAAGTACAATCGATTCAGATTCATTTTCGTCAGAGGCAGCTCTAAGTGCATTATAAATTGATTCTTGTGCAGAATTCCCGCCGTCTACAATTTTGCTAACTTTATTCAAATTATATTTATGGACAAGTTCCTCTGTATAACTTTTATAGTCTTTCAGAATTGCAATATAAATTTTATCTATTTCTGAATGATTCTGAAAAATATCAAGTGTATGGACAAGTATTGGTTTATTATTTATTTCAATAAATTGTTTTGGAAGAGCGTCCGCATTATTATTTAGTCTTTGACCGATGCCGCCGGCAAAAATTATCGCTATATTCATTTATTCAAATATCTCTTTTAGTAAAGTAAGAAACGGTTTGTCTACAAGAGGAAGTATTTTAGTTCCACTATTTTTAAAAATATTATTCCTAAAGTCATCCATAATACTTATAAATTTTAATGTTGCAACCAGAACATAATCAGGTTTGTACTCGGTAATCTTGTCAAGAGGAATAATCTTATATCCAAGTTCTTCGCGTCCTTCATCGCTTTCTACATATTTTCTGTCAGAAATTCCAATAATATTAAGCTTAGACAAATCATAGTGTTTCAATATTTTCTGAAACAGTATACCGGTACCATAAACAACAATTGTTTTATTTTTTAATTTCTTGTTAAGTTTGTTTAAATATTTCTTGAACTTAACAGATTTCAAATACTCCAAATGCTCGTCCATAAGAATTTCAGTTCCTCTTCTTTTCTATTATTTTACCATAAATTACGACAATAATTCAAAATTATTTTTATTATACGTAATCAACCCTTCTTTTTGAAGTTTAGATAATTCAAAGCTCATTGCGCTTCTGTCTACATTTAAGTAATCTGCCAAGTCTTGACGGTTAAAATGTATTTCAAAGCGGTTTGAGTGCCGTTTTTGCGCTTCATTGGAAAGATAAGTTAAGAGTTTTTCTCTAATCGTTTTTTGTGAAACATTTTCAATTTTTTGGATAAGTTCGATGTTCTCCTTGGATAAAATTTGAAACAGATTATTTATTAAAACCTTATGTCTTGTACAAGCATTTTGGCACATAGATGTACATTTTTCGTAACTCAAAACCAAAACAAATGTATCTCTAGTTGCAATGGCGTCAACACTCGATTCTACATTTTGCGAGCCAACAAAAGATAACGCGAGATTATCATTCTTTCCTAAACGAGAAATTATAATTCTTCGTCCCCAATAAGAGTCTTTTTCAATATTCACCTCGCCATCAAGAATTAAATAAATGTTAGAAATTAAATCCCCTTGGCGCACAATCATCTCATCTTTTTCAAACTTCCGCACGCGTGCGCTGAAGCATTCCAAAAGCCCCTTTAACTCCTCATCATTCATTCCAAAAAATAC
>CAZCZF010000037.1:0-18391 GCA_964503025.1 uncultured Vampirovibrio sp.
TCTTATATAATCTTACATCTTACTAAGTTTTACTCCCTTTTTGGGAGTTTTTTTTGTTTGTAAAAACAAGTAAGAGGTCAATCTAAGTCTTATATTGTCATCCTGAATAGCCGACAAAATTAGACATAGTGTTTGTGGTTGAGATAATAAATAAGGCGTATTTCAGGATCTTACCAACTTGGCATGATACTTATGTTTTGGTCAGATCATGGACAGATGAGTAAGCATTACCTGAAAAGGACTTAGATTTTTAGCTAAAGCTCTTTAAATCAAATCTTCACTGATTTTTCTTCCCCCACCCCCTTAGAGTATTTTATCAACATGCGATACGCTGTTTCAGATTGCTTTTTATAAGCAGAAAAATTCTCATCCGTTTCTGACGCAATTGAATTTAGCATGGCTCTGGCAATAACTGCATTTTTAAGTAATTCTTCAAGATGCTGGGGCACTGTTATTGTATCAGTATCTTCCGACAGCACAAAAATCTCCTCATTCTTTTGGTTTTCGCCTATAGCAAGAGTGATATAATCAATTGTAATAATGCTTTTTTCGTTTGGAGTCGGATACAAAATGATATTTTCACCTTTTATATAAAAACTTTCCGGAATTCCCTTTTTTTCTGTTTCAGGTTTCTCTTTCAGAAGTTTAAGTTTTTTAGAATTTATACTGATACAGTATTCGCCTTTGGCATTTCTTTTTATTAAACCTTGAGGCAAAGCGTATTCTGCAATTTTTGGCAAAGTAATAATTACGTGTGTGCGTTCTCTAAAGCTAAACGGATAAGAATAGAGAATATCAAATTCCCCGACTGAACATGTTTATCTAAATTGCTTTTGGAAGGAACCTCCCAATCGTTATTAATAACATAATCCATATAGGAGTTCATTCTTAGTGATTTCATTTTTTCATCAAAATTTTTAAATTCATCCTGAGAAAAAACTTTATCACTTTCTTTAAGTCTTTCAAATTCCATATTTTCAAATTTTCTTTTGTCATTATAAGGGTCCGTAATAAGTTCTCCTTGTTGCATTTTTTCCCAAATCATACGCGATGCAGTTTCACTTGCCCATTCATCTCCTAAAAGTTCATAATCATCCCCCACTCGCCATTTCATTTCGTAAGCAATTTTCCGCCCAATTGCATTGTTCCACAAATCCATATTTCTTTCAGAATCTGGTGCATTAGGTGTTTCTTTCTCATGTAAATCGCCTAATTTTTTGGACACCTTATCTCCTTGATACCAAGAAAGAAACCAAGACATATAGGCATGCTTAAACGCATCAGCTTCATTGTTCCAAGTTGCGTGTTCTCCACTTCCGATTTTAAATCCATATTTCTTCTGTGCTTTATAAGTTGCATTTAAAACAACTTTGTTAAACTCTTTCCTTACGAGAACTTCAATATTTTTCATTCTTACTCCTTTTTTGTGTTATATTATGCATGTGAAAATTCCTACAATTACAAAATATCGTTCAATTAATGCTTTTTTGTATCTTGTTATAATAAGTGCAATCTCTTGTCTGATTACAGATTGTATGTGTTTTGCTAACGCTTTTATATATATCTGGATTATATTCCTATTGTCATTTGCGGTTATATATTATTATGTTATCCCTATTACCTTATTAATAATTTCTGTAGAATATATTTTGGTAAAATGTAAATGCATTGCTCCTACTGTTGTTACGGCAACTTCAACAATAAAAAAAACGATTTTAGTTCTGTCATTTATATCAGTTTTATATTTATTGTGGTTTATATTTTATGTTTCCCCAAATTTAGAATAACAACTTTTAATAGATTAAAAAGAAAAAGACCGGAGAAAGGGTAAATTATATTACACAAGGAGTGTGTGTGAGAGAGAAAGGTGAAACGACAATCTCCGGTCTGAGAATTTTTATATTATTCCATCCTACTTTGTAAGAGGAAAGATTTAGAGTATTAAGTACATTGAACTTGTAGTTTAAAATTCAATTAAATACATTTACCCCAGCTTTTTATCAATTCTTTGTTTCCGTAAAAATCGCAAGCGTATTGCTTTGTAATTTCTCGATTTGCAGATTTTACTGATTTATTTAATCCGTAAACCCAGCCAAACGGTCTGGACTTAAATTTTGAATAATTACATTCTCTTTTTGAATAAACAATTTCATCTTTGTGCTTGAGCATTAAATCATTAGCTTTTATACCTGAGGCGGATATCTTATTAACAATGCCGTCAAATCTCCATTCAATAAGCTCGGCTACAGGTTTTGCACAAATCGGACAAAATCCAATAGCAAGATTTCTTGAAGAAAATAATTCGTTATCCCTGAGATAATAAACATCATCAGGGCTAAATTTGCAGCAATGACGCACTCTTAACCTCCTGAAACTATTATTTTTATGGGCGCAATCCGCCCTCATACCCTTTAAAGATTTATCCTACGCGGTTTTTAACCTTGTTTCAAAATCAAGTACAAGAATATATTACAACATTTTAAATTTTGCCTAAGGTTTGTAACGACTTTTTTACATCTTAACCCAGAGTTCAGTATTTATGGTATTTTATAAAAAGGAGAGGAGAACAAAATGAAAGCAATTGTTTTTGATAAAGAATTAAAACTGGATAAAAATTATCCAAAACCTACACCTAAAGAAGGCGAAGCTTTGGTGCGAGTAACTTTGGCTGGAATTTGTAATACAGATTTTGAAATCACAAAAGGCTATATGGGCTATGTCGGAATTTTGGGTCACGAATTTGTCGGTATAGTGGAAGAAGTTAACGGAGAGGATCAATCTCTTGTTGGAAAAAGAGTTGTAGCCGAAATTAGTTATGGTTGTGATGATCCTAATTGTGAATGGTGTGCAAAGAAAAACTATCGTCATTGTCCAGACAGGCATACATTAGGCATTTGGAGAAAAGACGGTTGTTTTGCCGAATATTTAACAATGCCGACTAAAGTTTTGTTTGAAGTTCCGGATAATGTTACTGACGAACAAGCAGTTTTTGTTGAACCACTTGCAGCTGCATGCGAGATTACAGAACAATTGCACATAGAACCGACTCAGAAAGTTGTTGTTTTAGGCGACGGCAAATTGGGACTTACAACAGCATTGACTTTAAACGCTCAGAATTTAGATGTTTTACTTGTTGGTAAACACCAAAACAAGTTGGATATTGCTTCTGCTCAAGGGGTAAAAACTCAATTACTTAACGAATTTAAACCTGAGAAAATATATGATGTTGTAGTGGAAGCTACAGGAACAGCATCCGGTTTTGAAACATCAATGTCATTGACAAAACCTCGCGGTGTGCTTGTCTTAAAGAGCACAGTAGCTTCAGGAAAAGAATTGAACCTTGCACCGATTGTAATTGATGAAATTACAGTGCTTGGTTCTCGGTGTGGGCAATTTGCACCGGCTCTTCGTCTTTTGAAAAACAACAGAATTGATTTTAAACCGTTTATTAGCGGTGTCTATTCAATAGACGACGCATTGGAAGCTTTTGAGGCAAATAAATTAAAAGAAAGCTTAAAGATTTTGATAAAAATATAAACAAATAAAAAAAGCTCCTTATTTAAAAATAAGGGGCTTTTTGTTTATTATTCTAATTATTCTGCCTGAAATGCCCAAGCCGAATGATTGTGTATGCTTTCTAAAGATTCACATTCCACTTCAAAAGAATCAATTATATCATTATTTCTTAACAACAAAACAACATCACGTAAAACATCTTCCACAAATTTCGGATTATTGTATGCGTGTTCTGTCACATGCTTTTCGTCCTCGCGTTTTAAAAGCGGGTATAACTCACAGGACGCAGATTTTTCAACACCCTCAACCAAATCTTCAATCCAGATATGTTCATCATTAGGATAAGTCACTTTTACAGAAACAATTGCTCGTTGGTTGTGTGCACCATAATCGGAAATCTCTTTTGAGCAAGGACAGAGGGTAGTTACTGGAACTTTTACCCCTAAAAAGAATCTGTATTCTTCATCCTCTTCATTGTAGTTATCAAGAATACCCTCAAAAAAACAATCGTAACACATTGGTGCAGAAATTCCCGTAACAGGAGCTTTTTTGTTAATAAAATACTTAAAATCAAATTTCAGATACCCGCTCTTTGCATCAAGCTTTTTAACGACAGCTTC
Source organism: uncultured Vampirovibrio sp. (assembly GCA_964503025.1). Taxonomy (GTDB): domain Bacteria; phylum Cyanobacteriota; class Vampirovibrionia; order Gastranaerophilales; family Gastranaerophilaceae; genus CAG-196. The sequence goes on from CAZCZF010000037.1 coordinate 4,137, forward strand.
AACGCAGCCTTTCATATCTGTACCCAGAGTTTTTTTGCTGCGCCACTCATTCAGAACTTCTACAAAACGTGACATGTGAGTACCTTTATAATGTGCCGGCAAAGAAACACCGACAGTCGCAACCGAATAAATTGTTATATCCTCTGCATCTTTACGTTGAATGCAAAGCGGGAGTTCAAACCCTTTTATACCAACCTTTTGTATTTCTACACCACGCGAATCAGTTTGATTCTGAACATCTTTCATTTTAGATTTCAACTCCTTCAAAGGATTTTTGCTCTAAGGCAATAAGGAGTTTCAACGCTGCAACTCTCTGGATTTTTGGAGGGGCATTACGTAACAACTCGACAGCCTTAAGCATCATCGGATCATTATCATACCAACGATTACCCTTACCTTGATATGTATTAATTAAGTCATAAACGTGCTCAATAACTTCTCCTGCCACTTGCTCTTGAAGTTGAAGCATAAATTCAGCAGCTTCTGTTCTTGTTTCATCAGGAGAAAGTCTTAACAGCTCCAAAGCTTCTTTCAAAATAGGATCTCTATCATACCAGCGTTTGTTTATCATTTTTTCCTCGCATTCTTCTTTAATATATTGTATAATAAAAATGTTAAAATATCTATTAGCTTCCCCACGGCTTACAGAGGGGGATTGAGGGATTAAGTTATGAAAATTTTATTAATTAACGGTGCAAACTTAAATATGCTTGGCACAAGAGAGCCTGAAAAATACGGTTCAACAACACTTGCTGATATAGAAAGCTCTGTAATCAACAGGGGAAAAGAGCTAGGTGCTGATGTAGAAGCTTTCCAAGATAATCATGAGGGAAATATCGTTGACAAAATCCAATCCGCCAAAGATTGTTTCGACGGAATATTGATTAATGCCGGCGGATACACTCATACAAGCGTTGTAATTCGCGATGCAATTGCATCTGTTAACATTCCTGCTGTGGAAGTTCACATGACAAATATTCACGCAAGAGAGGAATTTCGTCATACTTCACTGCTTTCAGGAGTTTGCATTGCTCAAGTAGTAGGTTTCAAGGAACTAAGTTACATTTTGGCGCTAGAAGGCTTGATTGATTTTTTACAAAAAAAATAATCATTCCAATAATAAGTTGCTAAAAATAAACCCTTCCGGAGAAGGGTTTTTAATTTCTCTTTTCTCTCGCTCTTTTTCTAACTTTTGTTAATGTCTCTCTTATGTATATATAAAGTTTTTTGAAAAAACGTTATTTCAAAAGTTGAATTATTTGTTACATTAGTTAATATTAATCGTCAAAGAAATAAGTTTGCTTTTTTTGTTAATTTATGTTTCTATGATAGGGTATGAGAAAGAGATTATAGGAGTGATGTGCTGTTATGAAAAATTTACTTAATTACTTTGATTTGAATTTTCGCAAAGTTAATGCAATTATGATATTGCTGTTTGTACTGTGCATTGTTGCTGCGAAAGTTTTACACATCACTGAAATTCCGGAAAACAGTTTGCTTGAAAATTTGCAACTTGTTGCACTTTTTGCAGGTTTTGTACTTTGTTTTAGATTTAAAAATAATAAAGCTCTGTTTAACTTTGCTGCAATGATTATATTTTTGATGGTTATGCGCGAATTAAGCTACGGTCGTTGCATTTTCTGCCAACTGCCGGATGATCCGCACAATTTCTACCCTTGGTCACACTACAAATATGGATTTCTTGCGCATGTTTTTGTTGGCATTTATATTGCAGCCTCTGCTTTGTACGCTATCATAAACAAGGTTTGGATTGACATTAAGGAAGTTATCACAAAAGCAAAATTTCCGGTATGGGATTTTGCATTTATGGGCGCTTTAACCGTACTTCAAATCTACGGAGAAAGTGTTGCTCATAATTCTTGCTTAGAAGAAATTGCTGAATTTATGCTTTATTCCGTAATTTTTGGATTTGTTTATTATTACTACAAGAAAATAGGAATGGTTGCATAAACTAAATAATGTGATGAGGCATTGCAACATTACCCTTGTCGAGACGTTTTTGCAACTCTCCTGACGGTTCGTAATAAGGTGATACGGTCATCACTCTTGCCGCTATATCGGGATAGTGATAAATGAATTTCAATTCACTTTCTGTCAATGGTTTTTGAGTATGAACGTTTGCATAACGAGCCAATTCCAAAATATTTCTTGCTTCGTTTTCATCTCCAAACTCGATTTCAAGCTTATCGTAAACGTTTCTGAACCCTTTGATTCCGCCGTACTCACCAGTTGTAATCATTCTTCCGGTTTCAATAATTTCAGGTTCGCCTCTTCCAAGCTCTTCAAAATCATACAATTCATAATTTCTTCTGTCTTTCAATGCACCATCCGCGTGAATACCTGATTCATGAGCGAATGCGTTGTCACCAACTGCCGGTTGATTTATCGGTATCGGTAATCCAAAAGCGTAAGCGGTATATTTTGCAAGCTTCCAGGCTTTAGACAAATCGATGTTTTCATCAATAACTTTTTCACCGTTTTTAAATCCAGCTGACTTAAGTGTAGCCAACAGACAAGAAACTAAATCAGCATTTCCGGCACGTTCACCCATTCCGTTTATTGCTGTATTAATGTATGCATCAACACCGGCGTCAAGCGCAGCCCTTGCACCTTCTACCGAACATGCTACTGCCATTCCCAAATCGTTGTGGAAATGCATTTCTATAGGCATTTGTGTTTCTTTCGCCAATTTATAAATTCTGGTATACGTTGTGTGCGGATCCTCGTAACCAAGAGTATCACAATATCTGAACCTGTATGCTCCGCGTTTTTTAACTTCTTTAGCCAACTTGATTAAATAATCCAAATCGCTTCTGGAGGCATCCTCAGCATTAACTCCGATAATTTTTGCACCTTTGTTAACCGCGCATTCTACCGCTTCACAAGTCATCTTGATGATATCATCCAGAGTTTTTTTACCTAAATATTTTCCGTAAATCATTTGTTCAGAAGTTGATTGAGACAAATTACAATATTCTAAAAGCGGACAATTAGAGAAAGATTTTTCGACATCACTTGCCATAGCTCTCATCCAGCCTGACAATTTTGTTTTCGTAATAACACCGCGTCTAACAAGTTCCAAATTAGCGTTTAAGTAATTCAATTCGTGCATTGTAGTCGGAAAACCGAATTCTGACTGCGTAATTCCCATATCGTCAAGCATTAAGTTTATGATTGTTTTTTGAAGCTTTGCCAACCCTAATCTTGAAGTTTGTACACCATCTCTGTTTGTTACATCTACGAAATATATTTTAGGCATTAAATTCTCCTTTTATAATGCAGTCATTGTACAATATTTAATAAGCGAGAGCAAGTTAAGATTTTATAAAAATTTAACAAACTTTTTACCAACTTGATAGCGTTCGCAATAACGTTTTAATTCTTTCATCACAATATTTGAAAGCATGAATACCGCAATCAAATTCGGAACAGCCAAGAACAGAGTTACAGCGTCAGAGAGATTGATTATAGATTGAAAATTCATAGCAGAGCCTGCAATAATACACAAACAGTAGATGACTTGAAATACACGACTGTTTGCTTTTCCTTCTCCGAACAGAAATCCCCAAGCTTTAAGCCCGTAATATGAACCGCAAAGCATTGTTGACAGCACAAAACAACTTGCCATTGCTGTTAGCAAAATTGGATAGGCAGGACAAATTGTAGCAAAAGCTTTTGAGGTTAATTCAATACCCGCAATTCCGTCAACGGTTAAATACGCTTTGGAAACAACGATAACAAAAGCTGTTGCTACACCGACAATGACAGTATCGACAAAAGGTTGCAACATAGAGATAAACGCTTGCGCAACCGGTTTATTTGTATTCACTGCGCTGAATGCAATCGGAGCAGTGCCTAAACCTGATTCATTGGCAAACATTGCCCTTCTAAATCCCCACAACAAACATGCAAAAGCTCCTCCAGTCATTGCTTTTGGAGAAAACGCTTCTTTTATAATCAATGTAATTGTTTCGGGCAAATGATGAATATTTACTAAACATACCAAAAATGCGCTTGCTACATATAGAGTACACATAATTGGCGTAACTTTTGAGGTAAATTTTCCAATAGCCTTAACTCCACCGATTATTGTAAACCAAGTTATAACAGCAACAATCGTTCCCAAAATCCAACCATTGTCGGCAAATATACTGCTATCACCACCTGTTACTTCGGTGAATTGCGCAGTCATCGCATTTATCTGAAACAAATTCCAACCGCCAATCATCGCGAATATGCAACATATAGCGTAGGTTCTTGCAAGAAACTTTCCAAGGTTGTCCCCTAATTTGCCCCCTAATGCCGCACGAAAAGCAACCGGAATGTAATACATTGGTCCTCCGGAAACAGTGCCGTCAGGATTGGTTTGTCTGAATTTTACTCCAAGCAAAACTTCTGAGAATTTCAGAGCCATGGAGAAAAATCCTGCAATAACCATCCAGAATATAACCCCCGGACCACCAATAGAAACGGCTGCTGCAGAACCTGCAACATTGCCGATACCTGCCGAAGCGGAAATTGTAGCACTTAAAGCTTGAAAAGAGGACAATTCGCCTTTCTTTTTTCTTTGGTAACCGTTCGGATTGTTATGAACGTAATTATTGGTAATTAATTTTATTGCGTGCTTAAAACCCCAGATACCGATAAATTTTGTGCGAAAAGTAAAATATAAGGCTGCAAAAATTAACAAAGCAACCAAAAATTCGACTTTCACATCTCCAATCATTACGTACGAAAATATAAAACCGGAGACTTTGTCTGCTATCGGTGACAATAGACTATCTATTACGGCATCTAAATTCATATTTTTATAATACTATAAAAACATTTTTTTAGAAATCATCCGAGTTTTTTATCGTTTTAAAACGAGTATTTACACACTTGTTCCGAGGTAAGAGCTGTATTGTTGTTGCATTTTAGCAATTACCATATCCATTGAAGAGAATTTCTTTTCAAGTTGAGAACGGTATCTTTCTATAGTTACGTTTGCCTTACTGATTTTAGTTTCAAAGTTTGAAGCTTTTTTCTTGTACGATGTTTCAGCAGAATCAAAGTAGCCAGTAACACTTCTTAGAGAGTTTTCCAATAATTCTTCAACTTTTGTCAGTACGCCTTTGTTCTGGTCACTGCCGACCAAAAGAGCCTTAACTGCGTCAGCATCTTTTTCATAAGCTTCTAAGAATTTTTCTTTGTCGAAAGAAAGATTTACAATACTTTCATTAGAAGTTGATACGTTGTTTGCAGCCGCACTACTTACGGAAATACCTATTGCATCAAGATTACGGAACACGGGTAAGAGCTGTATTGTTGTTGCATTTTAGCAATTACCATATCCATTGAAGAGAATTTCTTTTCAAGTTGAGAACGGTATCTTTCTATAGTTACGTTTGCCTTACTGATTTTAGTTTCAAAGTTTGAAGCTTTTTTCTTGTACGATGTTTCAGCAGAATCAAAGTAGCCAGTAACACTTCTTAGAGAGTTTTCCAATAATTCTTCAACTTTTGTCAGTACGCCTTTGTTCTGGTCACTGCCGACCAAAAGAGCCTTAACTGCGTCAGCATCTTTTTCATAAGCTTCTAAGAATTTTTCTTTGTCGAAAGAAAGATTTACAATACTTTCATTAGAAGTTGATACGTTGTTTGCAGCCGCACTACTTACGGAAATACCTATTGCATCAAGATTACGGAACACGGATGCACCGGAGTCGGAACCGGTCATATAGTTTCTTAACTGATTTCTAATTGTTTTTAAAGTTGTCTCACCGTGCAATTTACCGTCTATCGCAATAGCTTTGTCAACATTTAGCATAAGCTCATTATATGCATTGACAACATCTTCAAGATTGTTAACGACAGTATCTTTGTCTTTTTCAATTTTAAGTGTTACAGTTTCGCCGGAAATATCATGAAGATTGAGCGTTACTCCTTTAATTTTGCTAATATCACTTGTTACCGTATTTGTAGCGGACGTGTAAGAAGTTCCGTTGATGGTAAACTTCGCATTTTTACCAATATCTTGCATTTCGGTATTAAGTTTCGTTTGAGTAATAGAACCGTCTGCCGCACGTTCAGTAGTTGTGAACCCCATAATATCGGTAAAGTTACTTGTTCCGGCTTCAATATTTATGAGAGCAGCACCTGCTGTTTTAGAATTAATAATCAACTTACCGCTAATGCTATCCCAGTAAGCAGAAGAATTTGTTTCTTCATTGTTGTTAATTTGTGAGATTACATCAGCGATTGTAGTATTTTCGTCAATGGTAATTTTTGCATTACCTACGATAAAGTCACCTTCTGTAACGTCACCGCGCTGGAATAGACCTGCAGTCATAATTTTAGAACTTGCATTTGCTTTATACAATTCGCGAGAGCTCAATGATACACCTTCTTCATTTGTTGACATGCCGGTAATTGCAAGGAAATTTGAGCCATCGGTTGTACTTCCGATTTGAACTGATACTCCGTCTGTTTTTGAGGATATCTTAACTTTGCCTTCGTCAAAGGAGAGTTCTAAATCGGAGAACTCTGCGGAGATTGCCGCTCTTAAATCATTGAAGGTCCAGTTTTCATCGACATTAATAAGTGCTTTTTCGCCGTTTCTGTATAAAGTAAGAGTTCCGCTTGAAATATTAAGCGTACTTAATTTTGTATTCAAATCCGCATAATTTGAAGCAGAGACCGTACGTTCTTCCAGCGTTGTCGTTTCAATAGTCACAGAGTCCGAACTTGCCAAGAAACCGTCTATTGAATCTTTTTGAGCCAGTTTAATGCCCGCATTCGGGTTGATGATTGCAGAAGTAGTCCTTGCTGAGTCAATGCTGACATTGTCTGCGTTGCTTATATAAAGAACACCGTTTAGGAATGACGCTTGAACTCCGGCATCTTTCAATTTATCGACAAGAGAACCGAATGTTTCATCAGCAGTAATTCTAACGACTTTATTTTCGCCGTTTACGGTAAGAGCTAAATCGCCTGTGGCTTTAAGCGTTGAACCGCCCCAAGGGGTGTCAAATTCGCTAAGTAAAGTATCTTCCGTAGCGGTCTGCGTCGTGGTTGTAGTCGTTGATACCAATGCCGAACCTGAATAATTGTAGCTTGTATCAGGGGTATTATCAGCACCGAATAGTGTTTCAACGACATTTGAAGCAGATGATGCATTTTGAGATTTCGCGATATAAGAATCTCCAGCGCCGGTAAGCACTAATTGAGAAGTACCTCCCTTTTGGATAATTTCTGAATGAATACCAAAAGTATTGAGCTTATCAATAAAATCACCCAAAGTATCATTTGCAGCGATTTGAGAAGTGTATTTTACACCGTTTTTGTAGATGTAGTATTCACCTGCGGTTACACCCAAATCAGAAAGCTTTGTATCTCTGGTAGCCGCTTGTACAGCAGTAGTAATCGTTGTTATGTTAAGATCGGCAGCAACTTCATAATTCATAGTGCTTCCGCTACCCACCAACATATCTCCGAGTGAACCTGAAAGAGTGAAACTGCCAAGCGTATCGGATGAGAGAGTAACTTTTCCGTCTGTGCCAATAGTTGCATTTATTCCATTTTCAGCAAGTTTTGCTAAAACAGAGTCTAGTGTATCTGTTTTTGAGAAGCTGAATGTTTGAGTATTGGTTGTGCCGTCTTTTGCTTCTGTTTGTATAACAAGCGATGGCGAATCAGGGATACCTGTAAGATTTCCCAGTTGAGAAGTAGAATCTGCAACTGTGGTAGTTGTAACTTGCAAAGTTTTGGTATTGGTATTTCTATATGATGTACCACCCTGAATTTCATAAGAATATCCTTCGCCTGAGCCGGCAAGCTTCAATGCGCTAAGCAAATTATCAGACATAGAATATATATAACCGTCTGTTGATGAGAATAAAATTGTTCCGTCTGATACTGACGCATATGGCAAACTGCCTAATGTAGTTGACGAATCCACGGTTATTGTAGTGCTGACACCGCTTGTGCTGTGGGTAACAATAGTGCCGTTACCGGAGAAGCCTAATTCGCCAAGTGTTGTGTGGGATGTTGCTACTGTAAGTACTGTTTGCGTATAGTTCGTCTCGTAAGGCCCATCTGCATAGATTACACTACCTGATTCTTGATAACTTAATCCGTTACCTACTGTCAAACCGAGAGTGTTTGCCAACTGAGCATCCATTGCTTTAATATAAGTACCATCACCACCTGCTATGGTTATTTTCCCATCGCTTATTGAAGCATTCAAACTAAAATCACCGATGCTATTCAATTCATTTATAAAGTTACCTATTGTTGTAGATGAATCATAAACTAACGAACCTACGACATCACTTGTTCCAATTGTACACGTATAATTACTTCCGGTTAAACCCAAATCCGCAAAAGTAGTAGTTTCAGATAAAGTACAAGTAATTGTCGGAGCAAGTACATTTGAATCAGGATTTTCACCAATGTTGTCCATTAGATCATAAACACCGTTGGCAGCATCACCTATACCGAGCGCAGTGGCAAGTGTGCCGTCCATGCTGTCAAGATAAATCTCATTATCACTGCTGCTAATTGTCATCTTTCCGTTACTAAGATAGGCTCTAAGTCCTGTACCATTTACGAAACTGATAAAATCATTCACCGTAGTTGTGTCATCTACTTGTAATGTGCTCGCAACAAGAGAACCGTCAACGCTTACCGTGAAAGCATAACTTGAGCCTGTTATGCCCAAATCGCGCAGAGTTGTAGTTCCTGATATTGTAGTTGTAGTTCTTGTAATAGTTCCTGGCTGTTCAACTCTTGTGTAAGGAAGACTGGTAATTTTGAATACATCTCTCAAACTTGAGTCCGAATAATCATATACATAACTTGTATCATCTGCAGAGCCTACAGTAAATACCCCGTCTGTTAATGACGCGCTAACTCCTACAGCAGCTAATTTATTAATAAAATCACCGAGAGTATCAGTTGCGTCAATGTTAACTGTTGATAACGAACCATTCGCATTAACGTAAACTCTTTGCGATTCTCTCATTGTACCACCTGCTGCTGAATAGAGTTGTCCTATTGTCGTGTCTTCTGTTGCCGTAAGTGTTTGAGTATAGGAAGTTCCCGAAGAAGTAACTGTATAAGTTGAATTTTCGCCTGCAGATATACCAATTTTATCGTTCCAGTTTGAACCGGCAGTATCTATTGATTTTATATAACCATCACCACCGCTAATATTTATCTTTCCGTTTGAATAATTAGCGTTAATATCGTGAGACGACAAATAATTTACCAAATCACCAATTGTAGATGAGGAATTAACGGTGTAATTGTATTCAACACTACTACTGTCTATAACCGTAATAATAGGTGTACCTGCCAAACCAAGTGTTCCGAATGTCATATCACTTGTAGCTGTAGCTGTTGTTGTAACAGTCAAAGTCTCCGTTGTATCCTGAACTACTGTATTGACATCAACCCTGTATGAATTACCTGCACCATATCTTAAGTTAAGTGCATTTGCAAAAGCTGATTCTATTCCCTTAATATAATGCGTTTCATCTCCGGAAACAGATAAAATACCATTAGAGAAGGATGCTGTAAAACCATTGTTGTTCAAAAAGTCGACAAAATCACCAATGGTAGTATCATCATTTGTATAGAACCTAGTAATATCAGTACTATTGACCTTTGCTGTGAAAAAATAATAAGCATCATTCAGTCCAAGAGAGCGGAATGTAGTATCAGCAGTTGCCGTAGCACGTGTAGTCACGGTTGTACTCGAAACAACCGTATTCGTTTCCGGTATATAGGAATCAGCGTATCCAAAATCTATGTTTATCGCCTCTGCAAAAGCTTGCTCTACACCTTTAATATAGTGTGTCTCATCGCCTTGAATAGTGAGAATACCGTTAGCGTTAGAAAAAGATGCACCGAAGCCGTAACCGACTAAGAAGTCAACAAAATCGGCAATTGTAGTATCACTACCCGTGGTAAAGTTTTTAGCAACTTCAGTTCCGTCAACTACCGCAGTAAAATAATAATACGAATCATTCAATCCAAGAGAGCGGAAAGTTGTAACTTCGGTTGCAGTAACTTGTGTTGTGACGGTTGTATATTCAGTAGTTTCAGTCACATTTGTGGTTACATTCGTACGATATGAGCTGCCTTCTCCGATTGAAAGACCGAGTATATCTGCCAAATCGGCATCCATAGACTTAATATAACCACTGCCACCTGTTATAGACAATACTCCGTCCTCAAATGTTGTATTAATTCCGGCAGAATTCAAATCTGCGATAATATCACCTATTGAACAATCATCATATTTGCTTAGAGTATAAGAATGCTCTGTGCCGTTTCCGTCAACGAGAGTGTATGTATGATTGTATGCAGAATAATTAAACAAAGTATTAATATTTGTACTTTCTGTTGCAGTTATCGTCGTAGTTACATCTGATACAGAATAAGAATTACCTTTTCCAATAAATATTCCTAACCAATCAAAAGCTTCATCAGCAGATTTTATATAAGAGCCGGGGTCATAAGAAGAATACATAGTAGCATTACCAAGATTTAAAGTCATGTAAATGCCGTAATTTTCAAGTTCGGAACAATAACTAGCAAGTGTATCAGAAGCACTAAATGTCAATGTATATGTTGTACCATTATCAACAACCTCCATTGAGCCGGATGTAAAGTTCTCAATCAATTGCCCTAGAGATGTGTCATAATCCGCAGTTGTGCATGAAGTAATCGTTCTTACGCGTTCTTGTTGTGAAACAGTTTGCGTATAAGAGGAGCTGTTTCCTGCCACAATACCTAGTGCCGAATTTGAGCAAGATGTTATCCAAGCGGTATCCGACTCTGAACCGATACTAAATCTTCCATTTGAGAATGATGCCGTCACACCGGCAGCATTTAAAGACGAAACCACGTTCCCTATCGTATCTGAAGTCCTTAGAGTTATAACAGAACCATTGCTTAAATTAATAACAGTATTGCTACTTGTTAATTTGTCAAGAGTTGTTGTTTCTGTTGCCGTTATAGTATTAGTTGTGGTTTCAGTTACCGTTGTGAGTTCATAAGACTTGCCTTCACCAAGCACAAAACCTAACTTTTCAAAGAAACCGTCTGTACCACTAGCACTTTCTTTCAATGCATAAGTTTCTTCACCTGAACCACCAATGAGCCAAGTACCATCCTGACTCATTACTGTAAATATACCATTATCCAAAAGCTGAGTCATTACGTCATCAACAGTTGTATCTGAATTAACGTTAATAGATATCGCATCCTCGTAACCAAGAGCCAAATTTATAACTTCTACAAGATAACTACCATTAAACGAATACCCTGCAATTTCTGAAATTTTAGTCTGGTCATGAGAGGAATTATTAACTTGTATAACAGAGCCTCTTGCGACTCCGGCAGCATGTGTTTGTCTATTATATGTATTATAAGTCAAAGCACCGGTTGTTTGAGACTTAGCCACAGTTGCTGTTACTGATTCTGTCGCAGCTGTCGTTGTTGTGACCGTATAATACAAAGGCTCTCCGGTTTGACTGTTACCAACAGTTGTACTATTTACCCGCTTATAAGTTATCTTGTTACTGCTTTGAGTCAAGCCGGTTGTCGTTGTTACATATTCCGTTATATATCCGGTTGTTGAACTTACGGTTGTCGAATTGTATACTATTGCCTCATAGCTACTTTGAGTTTGCCCAACTGTCGTAGTCACGAGTAGTGTTGATGTCTCAACCGTTATCGAATTATAAGTAACTGCACTGTTACTGCTTTGTGAAAGACCAACCGTTGTTGTTTGATACGTTGTTGTCGTACCATCAACAACTTGAGTAGATATACTTTGATAAGTTAGTTCTTTACTTGTTGCAGCACACGAAATTGTACCTGTCGTCGTTGATGCTATAACAGTTTCATAAGTTAACGGTGAAGAGCTTGATACTGACGATGCTACAGTCACTGTTGTCGTACCGCTACTTGTGGTTATTGTTTGATATACCGTATTTCCGGTCTTGGATGAGCTATATGTTTGAGGGGTCATAATCGGACCCCATCCGACAGCAGAAGCAAAACTACCATCAACATAGCGATAAACACCAGACCTAGGTGTTAAGGACAATGTGTTGTTTGAATTTATACTCATATTCAAACCGTATGCTGACAACTCATTCTGCAAATCTCCAAAAGTCATTGTACTAGTAACAGTTATTGTTCCGTCGCAACAATTATCTGCTATATCCTCTACGAATAACAACCAGCTATCACCGTCCAACACATCTCCAATTGTTGTATCAAGAGTCAACTCTCCCGCTACAGTATAAGTAACCGGAGCACTCGATGTAACGCTTATTGGCGTCGTTGTCCTTGTATCGGAATCTAACTCCATGTAATCTCGAATATAAAATCCGTTTGCAGATGTAAAGCTTATTGCTTCATTAGTCATTGTCATTGTTATTCCATACTCTTGACATTTATTAATCCAATCATCAAAAGTCGTGTCATTATCAATCGTAAATGTTTCTGAGAAACTATTATCATCACAATTTTTAAATTCTATAACAAAGGGAATGTCAGATGAATCCAAAAAGTCCGATATCTTTGAAGAACCTGTTGCATAAGTTGTAGTAGTTGCCTGCAATTGAACGGTAGAAGTCAATTCTTTACCTACCGTCGTAGTTGAGCCGACTGCCTCTGTTCCAATTCCCAGTTTTTCTGCCATTGTTCCGTTTACATAGCTGCCATTTGAGCTTGTAAGCGTTATCTTACCATCAGCTATCGTGCCGGAAATGCCATACCCGCTTAAACTGTCAAACAAATCATTTATCGTAGACGTACTCGTTGCTGTGATTGTAGCAACAGCGTTATTTGCAGAGTCATAAACTTCAAGCGTTTCATCCCTAATACCAAGACTGCTCAGTTTCGTATCACCAGTCGCATAAGCCGTCAAGGTTTGTAAAATCGTGCTTACACCTGCCAGAGATACGTTACCTGTATTCGTAGTGGAGTTTATTCCAAGAGCATCCGCAACAGAACCGCCTACCTTTACCCCCTCCACGGTTAGCACGCCATTGTTTATTGATGCATTCACACCCTTATTACCCAACGCAGTGATTAACTCACCAATTGTCATATCCCCATTATTCACATCGATCTCTTCACCATTTACGGTTAAAGTTGGATTAGAACCGACTTCTGCCCACGCATCCAACTGATTTAATTTCGTCGAATTGGTTGCATCAGTAACCGTAGTAACAATTGTTTGAAAACTCAAATCCTCACTATCTTGAGTCTTTGAATTAACAGTATTCTCAATTCCCAACGCATCAAGTATACCGGTTCCGCCCACATCAATAATCTCGGCATCTTTTATCGTAAACACCCCACCGGATGAAAGCTCTGCGTTTACACCTTTATCCTTTAAATTGTTTATCAAATCTCCGAGTGTTGTATTTCCGTCTATCGCAATGGTACTCGTAATACCGTTGGATTTCACTTCAATATTACCGGCATTTATTGTACCAAGTTCCGACAATTTTGTCGAAGCTGTTGCTGCGCTTACAAGTGTCTCAGTATCAACAATTTCAAGAGTAGAACTCTCCCAGCCGCCAGTCTCCGATAAATTTAAGATATCACAAATCCCCGTATTGGAAATCGTATCATCTATCTGTGAGCGATTGAGTTTAACACTGAATATACCGCTATTTTCGTTGTAATTAGCATCCACTCCGACATTTCTGAATTTGCCTATTAAGCTCGAAATTGTATCATTTTCACCAATAGTAATATTGGTAGAAACACCGCCAACATTTATTCCGACATCACCCGTCCCTATACCCAAAGTCGAGAGTTTTGTATTCAAATCCGCAAGTTCTGTTGTTACAACAGTTGTCGTCTTTGTGTAACCGCTCATTGCGGAAGTATTACTTGCAAGTTGGTTTACATCTATGTTATACGTAGCTTCTAGCGCTTCATTTGTAGCCAAAGCGGTCAATACCGCAGCGTTTGAAGACGTCGCAAGTTTCTGCGCAAAAATATCCATATTTGCAACACCAAACTTAACGTCCGTAACTTTCTCTATGACTGAACGGAATGAACTAAAAAAGGATTTAATGCTATTCAGCGTTTCTCGACAAGCTACCATGGCTGACTTCTGTTCTTCAAGCGTGTCAACTTTCGCTTGTTTCAATTTAACAAGCGACTCTACCCACGATGTGGTGTCTAATCCTGAAGCTAATCCGCTGAATGATATACTCA
>CAZCZF010000038.1:0-18319 GCA_964503025.1 uncultured Vampirovibrio sp.
AACGATACATTCTTTACAAAATGTATAGAAACCAAATGCCAGTATATTTTGAGGGATATTCTCAAACACAAAACAAAAAATAAAGGAGTAAAAATGAGCGGATTTAACGGAATCAACCAATTTGGGAATTTGACCATAAACGGAAAGAAACTCAATTTTGAGGATTTTGACAAAAATGGTGATGGTAAAATATCACAAGAAGAGTATAACTCTTTGTTGAAAGAAGTGAAATTAGATTCTGTTGAATTGTCTACCGTAGATAAAAACGGTGATAAACAAGTCTCTCAAGATGAATTTGCATTATGGGAACAAAAAATTCAAATGCAAGATGCTGTAAATGCCCTTTCTGCTACCATTAGTAAAGATTTTGCGGGCAAAACAAAATATTTGCCGGAATTAACTGAAGCATTGCGTGATTATATTGAAGAGTTTGCTGCGACATATAAAGAAGATGTTTCCGGCATGGCGGAGGCATTTAAGGAGACGCTTCCTGATAAATACCGCGCAATCAAAGCTTCTGTTCTTGCGAATGATCCATCAACTATCCAATCAAAAGTATTGGATGACATTTATAATGAGCTAATTTCAAATACGAGTCGTGGTGGTGGCTTGCCGGATGCGACTGCAAAACGTATTGCTAAAGAGCTTGAAACAGAAGCTAATAAATTTGCAAAAACATATTCCGGTAATAATTATGAAGCGGATTTGAAAGCTCATTTGAATGAGTATTTGAATAAATCTGATGCAGATAAATTACAAAGTGCTGCAACAACATTTAAAAACAATATAAGTTCTTTTGGTGCGTTGATTGATAATGGTGCTGAGTTAACTCAATTAAAAGAATATGCGAAAGAATTTTTAACCGAAGCTCTTAATGCCGGTGTAACAGTAAAATTGGCAGGTACAACGATAAAAACAACTGCTGCAATTACTACGGCACTTAAAAAATTCTCTGACAGTGAAACATTGAAATTCGCAATCGAGGATATTATTTCAGGCTTGGATACCAAAACTCTTAAAGAAAAACTTATTCAAGAAGAAGAAACCAAAGCAATTAGCGAAGAAAATAAAAAATTTACAAATATTAAAGGGTCTGAATATGCAATAGACGCAAGTTTAATTGACTATTCCGGTATTGATGGATATTTCAATAACGGTGAAATTTATGAACGTGGCAAAGGCTGGAGCGGTTCCAGAGATAAAGCTTATGAAAAAGGATGCGAAGTTCTTAACAGCGATACTTTAAAAAATCAGTTAAAAGCACAGATCAAAGAAATGCTAAGTGAAAAAGGTATTCCTTTTGAAAAAATTGAACAAGTCTTTGAAAATGTATACAATTCCTCTGTTGTAGAAACGCTTAATGCTGAAGATATGATTACCGGTAGAGGCGCAAGAGGAATGTCCAAAAAAGGTAAAGCACATATTAATATTAAAAATATGGTAGATACCTTTATTACAACTTTCAATACAAATATTGCTACGGCAATTGATAAAATGAATGCATCTGACAAAGATTTCGATACCGTTGATTTGAATATGTCTGTTCTCGGTAAAGATGAAAACGGAAAGAATATTCAAACCGCAAATAATGATGATATTTTGAAAGCGTATCAAACCGGCACTCTTCTTACTACAAGAAAACACGGTGCAGATTATTATGTTAAAATTGCAGAACAAATTATTGATGGTTTGAAATCACAAATGCTTACAAAAGCTAAAAATATGTGTAGCGCAAATGGCGTTGAATTTGATATGAGCAAATTTAACACAATGTTTAATAATGCCAAAGGTATTGCTGTAAGCCTAGCTGTAAGCGGTGTTGATAGTAAAGGACAAAATTTTGGCGGCACTGCTGCAACTACCGCCGGAGGTTTGGCAGCCGGAGCAGGTGTGGTAGCGGCAAGTGCAACAACAGCAGCCGTTGTTACGGGTACTACTGCAATTGCTCTTCCTACTGCAACTGTAGGTTTTGCAACACTCGGTGGCGGAACCGCACTTGCGCCAATATTAGGTACAGCGGTAGCAACTGGTCCGGTTGGTTGGATTGCCGGAGGTGCACTTGCTCTTGGAGTCGGTATCGCTGCAGCATTCGGATTTTCCGGTCATCACTCTTCATCAACTCTTGATACAAGAGCTCTTATTGATGGATTTACCGAACAATTCAGCAATTCATTCACACAATGGGTTAATGCGGAAAAAGCTGAAGCAAAGAATAAAAAATAATTTATAACTTATAATTTTTGTCTGAAAATTGCATTTGTACCTTGGCAAGTGATGAAAAGCATGTTGCCTTCAACATGTAAGCCGTAAGGTTTATCAAGCTTTGATACAAGAACTGATGCAATTCCTTGCGGAGTAATTTTAACGACATTGTTTGCATTGTAATTTGATACATATATGTTTCCGATATTATCCGTTGCAAGGCTAATCGGACCGTTTATCAGCGCACTTTTTAAGAAAACTTGACGTTTGCCGTCAGGAGTAATTTTTATGATTGTATTATCAGAAAAAGTTGCAACATATATATTTCCGCTCTTATCTGTTGTTATGCCTGTCGGACTCAAAATATTTTCATAAATTCCTGATTGTGTTGCAATTTTTGATGGAGCATTGACTTGTTGCGGAGGTAAGGTCGTAGAAACTTTAATGCTTTCTGCAAGTTCTTGTCCTCTTTTGTAATAACTGCTTGATTCAGGAATTAATTTTAAATATTCGGCAGCTTTTGCATAATCTTCTTGCTTAGAGCTCATTAAAGCTAACTTGTATATAACTTCATAGTCGTTAGGATTTCTTAAATAAACCTGTTTATACACAGAAAAAGCTTCTGCATACTGCTTCATATACTCAAGGACTGTTGCCAAATTATAATAAGCATCAACGTAATCAGGATAAGTGCTGATTGCGGAACGGAATGACTCAATCGCGCGTTCATACATTCCGAGCTTGTAAAAATCAATACCTTGATTGTAGTTCATTTTTGCATCAACGGGTATTTCTGCTGCATAAACAGAAATAGACATTGATAATAAAATTGATGCGAGAATCCTCTTTAACATACGTTTATTATAACATACTTTTATCTTTTAAGGTAGAATATAATTATGAAACCGAAAGTAATCGCCGTAGTAGGCCCGACAGCAAGCGGAAAAACAGCATTAGCAATAAAACTCGCCAAAGAATTGAATGGAGAGGTAATCTCTGCTGACTCAAGACTCGTTTACAAAGGTTTTGATATTGCAGCCGCAAAACCGGATATGGAAGAAAGAGACGGCATTCCACATCATTTAATAGATATTGTAGAACCTGAATTTGACTATTCTGCGGGAAATTATTATGAAGATGCACACAAAGCTATTTATGATATTTTGCAACGCAAAAAAACTCCAATTATTGCCGGCGGAACAGGGCTTTATTTCAGGATTTTACTCGAAAACTATGATTTGCCACGCGTAGAAGCGAACTACGCGCTAAGAGCAGAACTTGATTTAAGAGAAAAAGATGATTTACTGGCTGAACTTTCCCAGTTGGATAACGTAACATACGAACGCGTTAAAATGGCAAATAAACGCAGAGTTGTCAGAGCGTTAGAAGTTGTGAAGATTCTTAATCAACCGATTGGTAATATAGAAAAAGAGCCTGAATTTGATGTTGATTGGCGCATGCCTGAATTGACAACGCGTCAGGATTTGTATAATCGAATTAACAAACGAGTGGATATTATGGTAGAAAAAGGGCTGATTGAAGAAACAAAATTCTTACTCAAAAAGCACGGACGAATTAAAAATTTTGTATGTACAATCGGATATCAGGAAATACTCTCCTACTTAGATGGTGAGTGTAGTTTAGAAGAAGCTCTTGATAAATTAAAACAACATTCCAGAAATTATGCAAAAAGACAATTGACCTGGTTTAGAAAAAATCCGAAATTAAATGTTTGCATATAACAACAATCGACTAGTCCGATTGGATAGCGCGTATATTTGCATTTACCTACTTTCGGTAATTAATTATTACGCATTCAATGCGAATATGTAAATATGAAAATAAAAAGTTTTTTCAAATTACTGAATAAAAAAATAAATAAGTATGACAAAATGACTTCAAATCCTTTTGAAGCAATGCCATTAACAATAACCCTTGTTTGGGTGGAAGAAAATGAAAAGAATTATCCTAATAATGATAACTTTTGACCTTCTTCTTTATTTGTAAAATCAATTTCCGGAATGAAATTCGGCAAGACAAAACCTGCAACACCAACTGCAGTTGCTGCCATTATTGATACCGGATTGAGCATAGCAAGTGCTGCCGGAACAGCTAACCATTTACCAAAATTAACTGTTGAACCTAATAATTGCTTAACGGTTTTTCCCTCTTGCGCTGCCTTTGTCATTTTCCCGCCTTCGGAAAACAATGCCATTGCTCCATTTAAAGCTAAAGCTCCAATTGCCATAAAAACTCCTATATAATTAACTTAAATTTCCCTTAATTATATAAAGTATTTTTATGTTCAAAAATTGCTTAATTTGTTAACAATGTAAACAATTATCCCAATCTCGCGTTTTTAGGAACAACAGTCACACCGCCTTCTGATACGTAAAATCCGCGCGCAATGTCCTCTTCGCGGTTTATACCAATTTTTGTATAAGGCGGAATATCTACATTTTTGTCGATTATGGCTTTTCGGATTTCGGAATATCTGCCGACATTAACATTCTCCATCAAAATACTGTCACTCACTTGAGAATAACTGTTAATCTTGACTTTTGGAGAAAGCACACATCTGGAAATCATGCCACCCGAAACAACGCACCCTTCTGAAACCATTGAATTGGTCGCCATTCCGACCCTATCACCTTGCTGCCAGATAAATTTTGCAGGCGGATAGTTATAATTGAATGTTCTTAGAGGCCAATCTTTTGAATACAGATTTAACTCCGGTTCATAATCCAATAAATCCATATTTGCTTGCCAATACGCGTCAATACTACCTACGTCACGCCAGTAGCCTTTTTCTTTTTCTGTCATGCCTGAAAAATGATTGTCGTTAAAATTATAAATAAAAATTCGTTTGCCTTGTTTTAAAAGCATTGGAATAACATTTTTTCCAAAATCATGATTTGAGGTTTCAATTTTGGCATCTTCATCTAACGCATTTAAAAGAATTTCCTTGTTAAAAATGTAATTTCCCATAGACGCTAAGCACATTTTTGGATTGTTAGGCATTGCTTTGGGCGGAGTTTGAGGTTTTTCTACAAAGCCTGTCAGTCTCCATTCATCATCTACCTCAATAATTCCAAATTCGTGAGCTTCTTCAATTGGAATAGGAATTGCAGAAATTGTTAAATCCGAATGATTTTCTTTATGAAATTTGAGCATCTGAGAAACGTCCATTTTATAAATGTGATCGCCTCCAAAAACGCAGACGTAGTCAGGTTCTTCGTCATGTATATGAAACTCGTTCTGATAAACAGCATCTGCGGTACCCTGATACCACGTTCCCCCCGTTCTCATTTGCGCAGGAACTAAATCTACATACTGATTTAAAAAGGGCGAAAGAGCCCATCCTTTTGAGATGTGCTTGTTTAAAGAATCAGATTTATATTGAGTTAAAACTTTAATTTTATAAAAGCCTGAGTTTATAAAATTGTTCAGTACAAAATCTATAATTCTGTATCTTCCGCCAAACGGAACTGCAGGTTTTGCTCTATCCTGAGTGAGCGGAAATAATCTTTTGCCTTCGCCGCCTGCTAAAATCATTACCAACGCGTCATCTATTGACATAAAACCCCCTTATCTTTTTTGTATTATATCAAATTTTAACAGAGTTTGCACTAATACTTTTGAATGGTTAATTAACTAATTTTTCCATCTCTTTGGCTATACCTGTGCTATAATTTTGTTATGAGTAGAATTAGGAAGCTTTATTATTTTGATAAGAAGAGTATGCAGGAAATGATTTCTTTTCTGAATAACAGTGATGCATACATAAACAACATCATGTTTAATCCCCTGTTGCCTCTTCATCACCTATTGCCTTTAAGGCTTAAGTTTTTGCCTGAATCATACGTGCTAAAAGATTCCAAAAATATAAAAGGACTTATTACTGTCGCGCCGACAAAACGTCCGCACAAACGGCTTGAAATTCAGCGTTTGTTTTTTGAAGAAAATTGTTATCAAGATGCTGCAGAATTAATACAATTTGCTGTGTCAAAATACAAAGCAATGGGTGCGATTTCTTTTATAGTAAGAGTTGACGATTCACTGCCGGACTTATTGAGAACTTTTGTTTCAAAATGCGGATTTAGCCAAATTTCTTACGAAAGATTATGGAAAATTCCTATTCCGGAGAAACTCGTATGTAATAAAGACGATTATAGAAGTTTTAAAAACTCTGATGCAGCAACTGTTTCGGCACTATATAACGATTCATTGTTACCGCATTTCAGACCTCTGTTGAACAGTGATAAAAAAGAGTTTAGAGAGCCTATTCTAAAAGGGTTATGTGGTTGCAGAGAATATAATTATGTAATTGAGTATAAAAAATCTAAGAATATTTCCGGATTTCTGTCAATAAAAACTTACGATGATTTGAATTATATTATAGAAATAACTCAATCCTCTTGGGTGGAGTTTGATATAGATTCAATAATTAATTTTGGCATATCTCAAATACAAAAACGTCAAAAAGAATTTAACCTTTTTGTTAAAACAAAAAAATACACACAACACTGTGAACAATATGAACAGCTATTTTTAGAGCATCGTTTTGAATGCGTGCAAAATCAAGTTGTTTTAACAAATTCTTCTGCGCAAATTATAAAAGAAGAGTCGCGCACAAAGCGTTTTACTATGTTAAATCAATTATATGGCGATAAGTGTCTCGGTTAGTTTTAATTATAAAAAATACCTTCACTTATTTTCAAGTGAAGGTATTTTAAACTTTTCCTAACTATGGATTAATAACGAATAGTTAAAACTTCATCAGGATTTAAGCTTGAATCGTTAGTTGTGTTAGGTACAAATATGTACTTAGCTTCATCAACAAATTCGTAGCAAACGCCAAATACACCGCTAGTAGTAAGTTTAGCGATGTTATATACACCTTTACCTACTGTAATGAAGCTGCTTCCAACGCTCTTCAAACCTTTTAGTGGGTGCAATGAAGCTGTATCGCAGAATGCGTCAGACCAGTTGTCACCGTATTCTTCAACACCGTTAGCAATCACTTCTGCAGCAGAAGATGCAGTTCTACCTGCAACACCTGCAACTCTGCCTACCATTGAGAATGGAGCACCAAGAACTCTTGATACTACGTTAGGGTTTTTAGCAACATCAACTGATGCAGATGCCATTTTCTTAGGAAATTCTGCGCAGTTGTCACCATTTGAAATTGAAACAAATTCAACTTCTACATAACCAGGGTTCTTAACTCCAGGTCTTGCAACAGATGAAACAAGTCCCTTTACGGTTGAACCAGCAGGATAGCAAACTCCTGCAATTGTTGCATCTTCAGTAGTTTTTGCTGTGAAAGTATCGCCTGCGTTTGAAGTTCTTGCACTGATTCTTTCGCTTAATTTAATTTTCAATTCAATCGGTTCGTACTTAGTAGCACAATTTACTGCACCTTTTGAAAGATCAATATTAAATCCTGCTTTCATCGCATTTAACATATAAGCAACTTGTTCTTTTGACAAGTATTCGTCGTTAACAACTTTATCTTTGTCAGGAACATTTGCTAAAATGTTTGAAGCAATTACTTCATTTGCAGCTGCATAAGCCCAATAAGGAACATGTTTTACAGTTTGACCTTCAAAAGTAGGAACTGCTGTTTTATCAACTGACAAATCCATCATTTTTGCGAAAGTAGCGAATACTTCTGCCTTAGTGATAGGTTGATCAGGCTTGAATGAAGCATCAGGATAACCAATCATAACGTCTGCAGTTAAAGTTCTGTCAATTTGGTCTTTTGCCCAATAATCAGCTGCAACGTCTGAGTAGTTGTTTGCTCTTGTTTCTTTTAAATCTAAACCGTCAGCGATAATGAATGCCAATTCTGAACGCAATACAGGCATTTTAGGATTGAATAAACCTGCTCTTCTTGCATCCATTTTGCCCTTCATATCGTTAAGCATTTTCTTAGCACAACGTGCAATTACCACGTTTTGCTTGCTTTCAATTGTTTTTGCAGTGCATGGTTTGTAAACCTTGCCGCCAATAACAACATTACTATCGGTATTAACCATTTGTTGTCCTTGTGTACCGAATAATGTAGGGTGAGCATAAGCTTGAACATCAGCAGTTTCTCCTGCCATTGCTACGCATGATGTCACACAAACAGCACTTAAAGCTGTTAAAATTTGTTTTGTAAGTCTCATACTTCTCCTTTCTCTTTTCTCTTTCTATTTTACTAAAAAGTAAAATTTGTGCAATTAAACCATATAATGTATTTATCTTTTTGTCATTATCATGTAAGCGTGTGGATAACAATAATCTTCTCTAAAACCTATCCTTCTGTACATTTTAAGCGCTTTGTAGTTATTTGTTTCTGTTGTTACATTGATTTCACTGAAAGCTTTTTTCCCAATCTTTGTCCAATCTACCAAAGTTTTTAATGTTCTGTTCAAAAGATGTTCGGAAAAACCGTTTCCTCTGTGTTCTTTTTCTACTGCAACCAGAGGGATGTTTGCAATTTTGCCACCGGTTACGTTTGCAAATGCAAATCCAACAGGTGAATCTTTGTATAATAAAACGGATGTTGCTTCCGGTAAAAAGTCACCGTAAACATTTTCTACGATTTTATTTATAATATCGGTTGTACCTTCAATGGTCAAATATCTTGTATCATACAAGGCATCGTTTGTATCTCTGAAAGATTCATGAATTATTCTTATTGCATCATCTTTGTAAAAATCCTGATAGCCTACAATTTTGTAATCTTCAGGCTTTTCAGATAATTTCATATTTTCAAGTATTCTTTCCGAGGATGCATTCCCCATCATAAATCTAAGCACTGCAAGTCCGGTATATTTAAAACCAAACCTTGCAATATCCGCAGTGTAGACTGACTGATGTCCGAGCATAGGGTAAGACACAACCTTACTGTGTCGTTCAGAATTTGTTAGCTCTAAAAAGCGTTCCATCAACAATTTCACTTTTGTAATTTCATCTTCTGTTCCAAGACAGTGGATTAAATTCAACTCAATTGATTCGGAAACGGATGTCGTGTATACAAGAAACGCTGTCGGAATTTCATTTTCCTTAAGAATAAGGCATTGCATATACCCTTTTTCAACCGCGTCAACAAACTCTTCATAGTTTAGCGGTTCCAATTCAAACTTGTATTCATCCACAGCCTTCGCTTTGAAGTCGTTGTATACCCCTGCAAAGATTTTGGAAATATTACTATTGAACAATTCTATTTCATATACTGTTTCTGACATAAAAATTCCTTTACATTAAATGTTTCATTTTTTCGCGTTTCGTATTTATATATCTTTCATTATACTTGTTAATTTCAGATTTGAGATTTATATTTTCATGAATTTTAAGTCCATACCCTTTCAATCCCACAATTTTCTTAGGATTATTAGTTATTAGGTTAAAATTATTAAATCCCAAATCAAGAATTATTTGCGCACCGACTCCGTAATTTCTTAAATCAGGTGCGAATCCTAGTGATACATTGGCTTCTACCGTATCTTGACCTTGTTCTTGGAGTTTATACGCTTTCAATTTATTAACTAACCCGATTCCTCTGCCTTCGTGATCTCTTAAGTAAACAAGCGCGCCTTTGCCATATTCATTAATCATTTCTAAAGCATTATGAAGCTGCCAATTACAATCGCATTTCAAGCTATGGAATACATCACCCGTGAGGCATTCGCTGTGCACTCTGACTAGTGGAATTTTATCTGAGCCGTCGTCTTTTACTAAAGCTACATGTTCACAACCTGTAATTGTATCTGTATACCCGACGATATTGAAATTGCCGAATTGAGTTGGTAAAAATGCCTCAATTTCACGTTTAACAAACTTCTCGCGCTCAATCCTGTATGCAATTAAATCCGAAACCGTAATGAACTTAAAACCGTGTTTTTGCGCAAATTCGTGCAAATCGTCTCTGCGTGCCATTTCACCGTTTTCTTTCATAATTTCGCACATAATTCCGGCTTCTCTATGTCCGCACAAGCGCGCTAAATCAACAACCGCTTCCGTATGCCCGCATCTTTTGAGCACTCCGCCTTTGCGTGCCACACAAGGGAAGAGGTGTCCGGGTCTACGCAAATCGGACGGTTGTGCGTCAGGAGCTACGGCAACTTCTATCGTTTTTGCTCTGTCAAATGCTGATACTCCGGTTGTAACTCCGAATTTCGGGTGTGCATCAATACTCAGAGAAAATGCTGTTTGCATACTTTCGGTATTGTTTTCTACCATTTGTGGCAAATCCAGTTGATGTGCTATTTCTGATGAAATCGCCAAACAAACAATTCCGCGACATTCTCGAGTGATAAAGTTTACAAGCTCAGGTGTAACAAATTGCGCAGAACAAATCAAATCGCCTTCGTTTTCTCTATCCTCATCATCAGCAACTATTACCGGCTTGCCGGCTTTAAAATCTTCTAATGCGCTTTCTATTGTGTCAAATTGATTTGTCATAACTAGCAGAATCCGTTAATTCGTAGAAAATCCATATCTACACCTGACCTATTATCACTCGTTGATAAAATTTTTTCAACATACTTTGCCAACATATCGACCTCAATATTTACATAGTCGCCGGCTTTTAAGTCAGAATAATTTGTTTTTTCGTATGTATGCGGAATAATTGCAATATTGATAAAACTTCCATTTATTCCGGCTATTGTTAAACTTGCGCCGTTTACGGCAATTGAGCCTTTTTTGACGGTATATTTTGTGATTTCTTTGTCAAGCTTAAGCTCTAAATTGTAAAACTCTTTGTTATTTGTGATTGAAACAACTTTTGCAATCGAATCTACATGCCCCGATACAATGTGTCCGCCAAAGCGCCCGTTTACGGGCATTGCGCGTTCTAAATTTACACAAGAACCTGTTTTTAATTTATCAAAAGCTGTAACTCTGAAAGTTTCGGCTGAGATGTCCGCATTAAAATAGTTGCTGCCAAGTTTCGTTACCGTAAGACAAACGCCATTCACGGCAATGCTATCACCGATATTGGTGTTTTCCAATACCTTAGAACACACAACCGTAATACTTGTACCATTGATAGATTGGATTTTTCCGGTTTCTTCTATAATTCCCGTAAACATAGGTGTATTATACCATGGCTTTGGGCAAATGTACAGTATTGCTCTCTTGCCGCTTAAATAATTTGATATATTTTCAAATTTATATTATAATTTCATTATACATTTAAAACGGAATACTGGCTAAAGATTTTTGATTATTATTAAACTGATTTTCGCTGTAAGAAAAGAGGTCTCAATGATAATTAAAATCAGCGAAAAAGAACTACTGATATTGCTATCAATAGTTCTTATGCTCAAAGTCCTTTAGATAGGACGCGGGCTTGGGTATTTGCGCTACCCATGCCTGTATTCTTATTTTAACCGATTTTCTAATTTTATCAAGTCTTGCATTAATTTATATTTTTATGCGATATTATCACAATTAAAGAACTTGCTCTTGTGTTTATAATGCATAAGAATGACTAATTATGCTACTTTATAGCATTTTTATTTTTTACACTAACTTATAAAATAGTTATATGGATATAAAGAAGGAACTTGGTCAAAAAATAAAAAGAATACGGCAAAAAGAAGGACTGACTCAGGAACAATTTGCCGAAAAGATTAATATTGCGACAAGGACTCTTGCCGGTATTGAAATTGGTGAAAGCTTTGTTTCGGCTCAAACTATTGAAAACATTTTAGCCTATACAAATATTACTTTGGAAGATTTTTTTATTTCAAGCCATTTGCGTCCGACCGAAGATTTACTTATTGATATTGACCAATATTTACACAAAATAAAAGACAACAGAGAAAAAGTTGAGAATGTTTATAAAATAATAAAAGCCATTGCGAGTGAATAATTGTAACGAATTGTAAAGCGCCATAATGTAGTAGAATTGCATACTATATATTTTTTATGCATTTTTGTTGCATGAATTAGGCAATTTTTAAAACTCCAAAAACTTTATATATGTATCACACGAGTATAACAAAAGAGGAGTTTAAAAATTATGACCAACTACACGATTAAAGCGGGAGACACCCTTACAAGAATTGCAAACGCACACAACACAACCGTACAAGAGTTAGCAAGACTAAACAACATTTCTGACCCAGAAAAGATTATTGCAGGTAGGACGATTAAACTTGTGGAAGAAAAACCTGCTCAGCAAACTGCACAACAATCGAATACAAGCGAGCAAATTCAAGAACAATTAGCGGCTGCGCAAAAGCAACTTACGCAAATGCAAAATCAAATGAATAAACAAACTGACAGTACAAGCACATTGGAAATGTTTGGATATGGTATGGCAGGTGTCGCAACTTATGAACTTGGCAAGAAGGCATTACCTTATGCTTGGAAAGGTGCTAAGAAAACCGCTGTTGAAACGGCAAATGCAGCTAAAAAAGCTGGTAGTGCCGTTGCTGCTGGTACAAAGCATACATCCGAAAAAGTTGCAAATGCAGCAAAGAATACGGGAAGTAAAATCGCTCATTCGGTGAAGCGCGGAGCTAAGAAAGTTGAACTTGGATATACGTTTGGAAAAGATGTTGTAAAAAAAGGTGCTAGCAGGGCAAATAATGTTGTTAAGCAAGGCGCAATAAATGTAGCAGGTACGGCAAAAACTATCTCCGGAAAATCAGGCAAAATTATGAAATTAACCAAAATGGGTAAAGCTGTCGGAAAAAGAATTCCTGTTGTTGGTGTAACTGTTGCTGCTGTCGAAACTTACCAAGCAGGTAAAAATGGTGGAGCAAAAGCTGCTGTAAAACAAGGTGTTAAATCTGCATCAGGATTAGCTTGTGGTGCAGCAGGTGCTAAAATCGGTGCTTTGGCAGGTGCTTGTACGGGACCGGCTGCACCGGTAGCTGTTCCTGTCTTGTCAGCATTTGGGGCTGTTGCAGGATATTTGGGTGGCGAAAAATTAATGGATACTGTAACATCTTGGTTTGAATAATTTATATAAAATAAATAACAATAACGGCAATTGTTTAATTGCCGTTATTGTTGTTTCAATTGTATGGGTTTTGCGTGAAACTACTGAAAAAAGGTTATAAGGTAATAAGGGAATAAGAGGTATTAAATATTTTCTATACATAACGCGTAGACTTTTGGTTTTTCAAGTCATTGCGAGGGCTTTAGCCCGTGGCAATCCATTCTCTTCATTTCCTCTCCTTAGAGGAGAGGCCCCGAAGGGGCGAGGTTAGGGTGAGGGATTAATTTGTAGTAAAAAGTCAATAAGTTAATAGGTAAATAAGTGAATAAGTTGTTATCAATATTGTTTAAATACAACGCGGTTAATATTGAAAATACCTAAAATATCTTATTTACTCATTTACTCATTTACTTATTCACTGGCAATTCAGGGGTAAATGGAAGGGATTGGATTTGAGACCACTGGCTTTACGCTATAAATCGGTTGGATTTTTAACCCAATATTTCATCCCAACGCAAAGAGACGGCATCTCATAACTACCGTCTCTTTGTGTTAAAAAAATCTAATCCGTAGGCATTTTGAGTTTACTTTGCAAATTCTCCGGAGTAAAAACTCATCAAATTTGCCAAACGGTGCTGCTTTTCTGCAGCTCTCTCAATACTTAGCTTGATTTCATCAAGTTCTTTTAATAACGTATTTAAGTCTTTGCGTCGTTTGCTCTCTAGGCGTTCCTCCTTTTTTGTCTGCCCTTCTGATGTGTAATTTCCCACCGCTTGACCGATAATCTCATCGTTATCAAGCCATGACGGTGAAAAGCATTTATTATCATATTCCTTTCTTGCGGTCATAAATACTCCTTAGCATTTTTGTGTTGTCTTGAATACATGCACGGCATTTTTAATAAAGTGCATGAAATTCGATACCATATCTCTACATTCAATATAGTCCTTTCTCACATCCTGAAACTCTTTTGAATTGAAATCAAATGATGTCATTTCTGAGTATTCAATTAATGCTTCATGTTCGTCCATATCACAATACCTCTTAATCAACAGCGGGTTTAGTAAATACATTTGGTTTAAATCACAACTACTAACCAAATTTTTACCGTTTCCCATTCTATGCTTTTTTCAGTTCGCTTTCTTTTTGTTTTTGCTTACAGATATGTTATCGGCATTTTTTTGAAAAACTTTAGGGTTTTTGTGAATATCGTTACAAAACGTTACAAAAAAGACGACTATGCCCCTGTTTTGGTAGTATAATTTCTATATGATAAAGGGAGAAAGAAATGCAGGAAACATTAGAAAAAAAGTCAATTAAGAATATAGATTTTAACTGTGATTTAGCGCAAGCATACGGAATATATAAAAATAATCAGGAATACGAGCTTCTTGATTATGTGAGTTCTGTGAATGTTTCTTGCGGGTTTCACGCGGGTGACCCTGTAACGATAAAAGAGGCTATGCTTAAAGCAAAGGAAAAGAATGTTGCAGTCGGTGCACACATAGGTTTTAATGATATTCAAGGTTTTGGTTACAGACCTGTAGAACTTAAGGAAGAGGAGTTAGAGGCTCTTGTTGTATACCAAGTCGGTGCGATTATGTCATTTGCGAAAGCGTACGGATTGAGCATAGAGCATGTAAGACCGCACGGTGCAATGTATAAAATGGCAGGGGAAGATTTTACATTCTCGTCTGTAATTGCAAAAGCCGTAAAAAAATGTTCGGAATGGCTTGTATACTACGCTCCTGCGGGTGATATTACCGCAAAAGTCGGGGATTATGTGAACATACAAGTTGCTCAGGAAATAAGTCTTGAGAAAACTTACAATCCGGATTTGACGATTGATTATTCCGTTCCTGATAATACTGATAACTATAATTTAATTAAACGTTTTCAACATTTGCTTCATACATCGCAAATTCGTAACAATCTTGGCGGAATGAGTTTTGTTGAAGCAAATACAATTCATTTTTCTAATAAGTACAAAAACTCTTTAGAACTTATACAGCAGACAAATAGCTATATTAAGCCTGCTCCGGTAAATTACATTAATGCTAAAGCGTCAGGATGGGTGGATTAATTATGTTTTTTAATTTGAAAAATAATGTAAAAGTAACAAAAGATGTCGGATGGCTTATGCCGGGGTTGGAAGTAAAAAGATGGTTTTTTCTGATTTTTATTGGCTCCATAATGATAGTTTTGGGATTTATGGTACTTGCAAACATTCGCCCGATTTATCTTATATTGGAATTAATACGAAAATCTGCATTAATCCTGCCATCAAACTTTTTGGCTGCATTATTTATATTAATTGGTTCGGTAATATTTTTTAAGGGATGGCAAAAAACAACGCTTTCTATTATGGATATGGATTCCAGAAAAGGCAGTAATTCAATTTTAGAAAAGCTTTATAGAAGAAGAAAACTCAACAAAGGTGCGAAAGTTGTTGCAATTGGCGGTGGTACAGGCTTGTCAATGCTTCTCCGCGGAATAAAAAAATATACAAACAATGTTACTGCAATAGTTACGGTGGGTGACGATGGCGGAAGTTCAGGCAGGTTAAGAGAAGAATTAGGTATTTTGCCTCCCGGGGATATTAGAAACTGTATTGCGGCACTTGCTGATGATGAAGATTTGATTACAAAGCTTTTTCAATATAGATTCAGAAATTGCGAAGGTTTGGAAGGGCATAGTTTCGGAAACTTGTTTTTGACTGCGCTTTGCTCTATTACAGGTGATATGGTAAGAGCCGTAAAAGAATCTTCTAATGTATTAAACATCAGAGGTGTTGTTCTTCCCGCAACTTTGGACGATATGAAGCTTGCGGCGATTTTTGAAGATGGCAGAACCGTTCATGGCGAATCAAATATTCCAGAAGTTCACGGAAAAATTAAGCGTCTATTTACGGAGCCTGAACATTGTATTGCGCTTCCGGAAGCAATTGCGGCGATACATGATGCGGATTTAATTATTCTTGGACCCGGAAGTTTGTATACTAGTGTAATACCAAACTTGCTTGTAGATGGTATTGTGGACGCAATCGACAAATCTCACGCAAAAAAAATCTACGTATGTAATATTATGACTCAACCGGGGGAAACGGATAATTATTCTGTTGCAAGTCACGTAAATGCATTAATTGCACACGCTAAAGGCAAAAAGATTGTTGACGCGGTGTTAGTTAATGACAGTTTGCCTGATAATATTTCTGAGGGTTACGCGAAAAGCGGTTCAATTCCTGTAAGATTGGATATGGAAAATATCGTTCCGATTGGTGTGGAAATTGTTTCGCAAAAATTAATTCAGGAAAACAAACAGGGACTCGTCAGACACAGTTCTCATAGGGTTGCAAGAGCGGTTTATTACTGGTACAGACGATGTGTGAAGAAATAGGGATAAAGGAAAGCTTGGCGTCATTCTGAACCCGCAGGGGGAAGAATCCAGCCAATTGTTAACTATGAATAAAGGGGGTTTTACATATATTCTATGCAGCAAAAGGAACGGCACTCTTTACATAGGGGTTACTTCTGACTTAGTAAAAAGAGTTTGGGAACATAAAAATAAATTTGTAGAAGGATTTACAAAAAAATATAGTGTTGATAAGCTCTGTTACTATGAAGTATTTGATGATATAACATTAGCAATTGAACGTGAAAAAGAATTAAAAAATTTACGTAGAAAAGAAAAATTAGACTTGATAGAAATATATAATCCGGATTGGAATGATTTGTATTATGATATAATTGAATAAATGTTTATAATTAGCTGGATTCTGCAAGCTAATCGCTTGCAGAATGACGGAGAGACTAAAAAGTCATTCTGAACCCGAAGGGTGAGGAATCCAGCTGATAAAATCAAACAAATTCGACTTATTTTGTACTATGATAACTATAATAAATTGGAATTTTACAAGCTAATCGCTTACAGAATGATGGAGAAACTAAAAAGTCATTCTGAACCCGCAGGGGGAAGAATCCAGCCAATAATCAAACAAGATAGATTTATTTTATACTATAATAATTATAATCAAACTTGTTTCTGCAAATTAATCGCTCGCGGAATGACGATTTAACAGAGGTAAATGATGAAAACAATTAACACTTTTCAACGATTGAAAGATAACAATGAAAAAATAGCAATGCTTACTGCCTATGATTATTCTACTGCACAAGCTCTGGACAAGGCTGAAATTGACGGTATTCTGGTGGGCGATTCTCTTGCTATGGTAGCCTTAGGTTATAAAGATACTTATAATATCTCAATTGATGAAATGTTGATTTTTGTACGAGCAGTTGCAAGGGGCGCGCAAAACTCTTTTATAATTGGTGATATGCCGTTTATGAGTTATAATCTTTCGGTTGCACAGGGATTGGAAAACGCAGGTAAGATGATAAAAGCGGGTGCTTCCGGAATTAAACTTGAGGGATGTAACGAGCATATTTTAACTCTTATCAAAAGATGTGTTGAATCGGGAATTCCTGTACTCGGACATTTGGGATTTACTCCGCAATTGATGAATACAATTGGCGGTCATAAAATTCAGGGTAAGACTTCTGATAAAATTGAACAGATTTTGGAAAGTGCTAAAAAGCTAGAAGAAGCAGGGTGTTTTGCTGTTGTTTTAGAACTTATGCCTGCTGAAAGTGCGAAATATATAACCGAGAATTTGAAAATTCCGACAATAGGAATTGGTGCAGGCAAAGACTGTTCCGGACAAATTGTAGTTACGGATGATATTTTGGGCAAGTTTACGGATTTTGTTCCAAAGTTTGTAAAACGATATGCAAATTTGCACGATACTGTTTTAGATAGTGTAGAAATGTATAAAAGAGAAGTTAAAGAAGAGATTTTTCCGTCAGAAAAAGAATCTTTTGAACTGGATAAGGGAGAAAAGGCTAAATTATGTTAGTACATACGATAGATGAGCTAAGAGAGTTAAGAAAACAGTGGAATTGTGAAAAAGATTTAACAGTTGGTCTCGTACCGACAATGGGAGCGTTGCACGAAGGTCATTTGAGTCTTATAAAAAAAGCAAAAGAGACTTGTGATAAAGTTGTAGTCTCTGTTTTTGTAAATCCAATTCAGTTTGGACCGGCAGAAGATTTTGATAAGTATCCGAGAACTTTGGAAAAAGATATGGAACTCTGTAATTCTGTAGGTGTAGAC
>CAZCZF010000039.1:0-17876 GCA_964503025.1 uncultured Vampirovibrio sp.
AATTTTATAACCAACATATTACATTCCAAAATTATTAATATTATAGATGTAGTTCTCCAAATCTACTCTAGTCAAGCTAGACAAATCTTTGCAATTAAAACCTTTTTTATCAAAAATATTTTTCATTGTAGCTAATGTTTGATATAATTTTAATTTTGTCAACTCATTTACAGTTTTAGGTGAAACTACATCTCCTAGGATATAACATTCTTTTGTGTTGATACTACCAACAAAAAAGCCTGCACCTTTTTTTGTTCGTTTAGTGTAATCATCTTTAAAATATTTTAATAAATCTAAGAAAAAATCTTCAGCATATCCTATTTCACAGATATTATTTATAACAACAACAGGAGAAAACTCTTTTTGACCTTCTACTTTAAGCCATTTTATAGCTTTATCACTTAAGCCTAAAGAATAACCTATGTCTATATTTTTAAAATCCTTTGTGTCAATCTTTCCTAAAAGATATTCTATAGGAACCCTGAACTTATCACTATACTTTATTAATTCATTCAATGAGGGCATTCTTTTACCACTTTCAATATTTGATATTTGAGCTTTACTTATACCAAGTTCTTTTGCTAGTTGTTCCTGCGTACACTTTCCTGTTACTTTATCTAACGATTCCCTTAGCTCTTTAAATCTTTCTCCTACGATGAATTTTCCAACTTTCAAATCTGAAATGTTCATATTCAACCTCTTTGTTAATAATTTACTAATTTTTATAAAAAGTATGCGTTTTGTTAACAAAACTATCAAAAAATTAAGACAGAGTCAACTGCAAATGTTTAGATGTCTGTGTAGTAAAAAATGAAAGGAGAATAAATGACAAAAGAAATTCAAATTCCAAAAATGCTAAGTATTGCACAGACTGCAAAAGTCATCGGACTAACAAAGCACTATATCCGTCAGTTAGTTCTGCAAGGAAAAGTCAAGTATGTCCGTTCAGGAGTTAAGTACCTTCTGAACATGGACAGCTTAATTAATTATCTGAATAACGGCGATGATGCCACAGTATCGGATAGCAAGAGTAGTAGAAAAATAAATGTAAAAGGAGATTATTATGACAAAACCCGAATCTAGAATTTTTGTACAAATTGACCGCAAAGCATATGCGCAGAAACCCGAAGGTAAAGAAATCGGAGGGATTAAAAGCAGAACTCAAAAAAGTGAGGCTCAAAACTTAACGATTGAGAAGTTTGCAACCGAAATAGAACAGGGGAAATCTTTCAGCCCTGGTATTCTTGAAGGTGGACTGGGAGCTTCTAACTGGAAAGAGCAGCAGATTTTTGGTGTTGATATCGATAACAACGGCGAAACACTACCAATCCTCACACCAAAAGAGGCTATGAAAATCTGTCAAGATAACGGAGTGCTACCTGCACTCTGTTATAAAACATTTTCAGATACAGAAGTAAAACCAAAGTTCAGGTTCATGTTTAAATTAAATGAACCTCTAAAAGATAAAAGCAAAAGATTGCTTGTTGCATCTACATTGGTAGCATTATTTCCGCAGGCAGATAAAAGCTGTGTCAATGCTGACCGAATCTTTTTCGGAACAAATAGAAAAGTAAAAATCTTAGACAAAACCATTAGCTTTGACAAAATTCTTGAGCTTAGTGCTAAACAGGCAGCCCCTGTAAAAGAATTAACAGAACTTGATAAATTAAAATCAGAATTTGATTTTGAAAATTTTCTAAATGAAGTATGCGGAGAAATAACACGCAAAACCGAAACATACATTATGTATAAAAATTGCCCTATATGCGGGCACCATGATGATTTCATCTATTATAAAAAATCAAAAACATTCAAATGTTTTGGTGCTCACGGAGGTGCAGGAGGTTCAATTATTGATTACCTTGCTATTGATATTGGTTTGAGAGAGGGCGAACTCACAGGATTAAAGTGGGAAGATATAAATTTCAATACCTGCGAAATTAACATTAATAAGCAACGGCATTATATAACAGGTATTGGAAATATTGAGGGCAAACCAAAAACTGATGCAGGAGTGAGAACTGTTACAGCTTCAAAAACAGTAATAGCATTTCTTAAAGAATACAAAAAACAACAAAATGAAAACCGATTAAAGTTTGGTACGGCTTGGCAAAACGGACAATATGTATTCCTGCATGAAGATGGTAGCCCGATAAGTACGCAGTTGCCGTATAAATGGTTTACAAAGTTCTTAAACCGCCATAACTTACCGAAAATAACATTCCACCAACTCCGCCACACTAACGCAAGTCTGCTAATTTCATCAGGCGAGGATATTGTAACCGTAAGCGGAAGATTAGGACACGCAGATAAAAATGTAACTCTAAATACATACTCCCACATAATTAAATCAAAAGAAACACAGGTTGCTAATAAAATGGATGAGTTCTATGAGAGGTTAAAGGCTAATTGTTAATGATTTTTTAAAATTTCTAAAAAAGTTTTATTGCGGTTTTCTGCATCTTTACAAATTGCTTCAGCAGGCATTATATAAATATGTGTTGGAACAGTTTTATCATTTTTGTCTTTTAAGTTATCATTGTATATATAAAATACAGGGTAATCTCCATGAGAAAAAGTTCTTACCCCAGATTGGCGACTTAATCCTCTTGCCAATTTCTCATCAATATTCATTATTACATATCCATAAGCTATACGGACATCTTCAAATGTTTCAATAAGTGGGTCTATATTTCTTGATAATTCATATATACTTACCCCATTTTGTAATTCTGTAGCATTAAGGGATTTAAATTCGATAACAACAATATCTTTTAAATGTTCACTAACCTGATTATAAAAAATTGTTAAATCAGGTTCGTTGTTATCTGCAATATGCTCATGAGGACTGAAAGTTTCTTCATTTTTTATAGTTTTAATCTTTGTGTCACTATAGGCTTTTGTATATGTTAGATATTTATCATCTAATAGCCAAAGATTTGTGTCATACTTTGATAAACTATCTTGTGAGCCTGTACTATTTGAACCCATTTCCATAAATAAATTGTGTAAATCTGCTTCACAAGACTCTGTATCATTTTGAATTTTCTTCAATGCTTCAATAATTTGTTCTCTATATAAGAAATATTTAGCTAACTCTCTAGCCGACATATCATTTACTCTTTCAACATTTTCTAAAAAGAGTTCTTTATTAGTATATTTGCCTTGTTCAAGCATATCTTCAAACTTCCGTTGAACTTCTCTTTTTTCTGCTTCATATTTTTTCTCGGCATATTTAATAAGAGCTTCTGCTTTTTTTATTTTAGATTCATCCGTTCTAATGTATTTTGCTAAATATGGATATTTTTCAATGCAATCCTGTTCTGTTTGCTTATTTTCATCTGATAAATTCGGGAATTTGTTTAAAAGAATGTCGTCAATGATTGTTTTTAAGTGGTCATTGATTTCGCATAATGGAATAGGGTCTGTCATAGACCTATTAGTTTCATTAGAACTAAAAGTAAACTTGTTTCGTTCTTCAGTTATTCTTTCATCAAAATATTTAGATGTTAAAAGCATTGTTAAACTAGTATTATCTGGTAATTCTTTAACTTGTACGGTTTTAGTAAAAGGTTCAACCAAACGACCTGCTGCACAGTAATATTGTTTAAAAGTTTCTAAATTCTCTTCAAATTTATAATACAATGTAAATTGGTAATATTGTGGTGTTAAAGATTGAGACATTGTATTTAATATTTGAAAATTCTTTTTTTGTAGTTTAATAATATTTTCATTTGAAATAATCAGTTCTTCATCTTTAAGTTTTAGCTTTATTTCAAATTTTGCATTTTGCTCTTCTGCAAGCAGGAATAAT
Organism: uncultured Vampirovibrio sp.; assembly: GCA_964503025.1. Classification (GTDB taxonomy): domain Bacteria; phylum Cyanobacteriota; class Vampirovibrionia; order Gastranaerophilales; family Gastranaerophilaceae; genus CAG-196. Next base: position 3,815 of record CAZCZF010000039.1, read on the forward strand.
TTCACCATTAAATGTTCTTCAACCATTTTTTTTATTAAAGCGAGATTAGCTTCTAATCTTTCATCAATATCTTTCTCTCGTTTATTTTTAGAAAATTTTTTATAGGTAGTTGTCACATCAGAAAAAGATATTGTCGTAAATGGTTCCGAATTAAGCTCTGCTATAGGTGTTATTGTTTCTAGTGAAAAATTTTTATTAAAATCAAATTTTACAAAGTGGCTTTTTGTATGGCTTTCAATTTTAATATCATCAAAAACTTTTAACCATGTAAACCGTCCAACACCTTTACACCCAAGTTCTTTTTTTAAATTTGATTTAAAATTTTTAAATGAATCAATATTTTCATCTGTAAAGCCATCGCCGTTATCAGTTATTTTAAATCCACAAATTTTACGAATTTGTTTTATTTCAGGTGTTTCTATTAGACTTTTAGCATCATTATTTGTATTAGTTTGACTAGTTTCTAATTGTTGTTGAGACTCATCTATATCAAACTCAACCGTTATCTTTGTTGCATGTGCTTCTAAAGAATTTGCAATCGTTTCATACAACGGTTGTATAAAAGGAATTTCTTGCTTAAAACTGTCTAATATATTTGCAAGAGCAATTTTAACAAAAGCATTATTATTCATATCACACCTTAAACCCTTTACACAAATTTAGCTTACCACAAAAATAATTAATAGTTTTATAAATATCAAATATTTTAAGAGTGGGGGCTATTTGGGGGCTGAAGCTACGAAAAGCCCCCGAAAATTATTTTAAATTGCTAAAAGTAATAATAGGTAAAATTAAACAATACTAAAGATTTTGGCACATTATTGAAAGTTACAAAAAGCATTTTTAGGTGTTCGAATCCCACCTCCTCCTCCATTTTAAAAGAGTCCGAAAGGACTCTTTTTTATTGCGTTTCTGACATGTTGCTAAATTCAAAAAACAAGCAAATTTTGCCAAAAAGGGATGTATTTTAATGTCCAGTATGGGGCAGAAGTAAATCTATAAAGTTGTCATGCTGAACTGGGTTCAGCATCTTACCAATTAGACATAGCTACTACATTCTAGTAAGACCCTGAAATAAATTCAGGGTGACAATATGGTCGGAAGTTTACCAAACTAAAATGGACGAAATCGGACTTTTAATGGTCGAAGCAGGTAGATTGGAAAATTTGGGCAATATATAAAAACACAAATAATAAAGTCGGGTTAAAACCCGACCTATTTACTTTTCGTCTGCCAAAACCAAATAACCTTCTTTGGGATTGCCTGTTTTGTCGTCAATTACATTAATTTGTTTTTCTAGATTCAATGTTTTAATCTTTTTTATAAGTTCATCAATTTCTTTTTGTTTAGCGGAAAATTTAAAAGATTAGTATTTTGAATTTGGTACAAAAAATTGCAATCTACCTGCTTTATTTTGCATTAGAGCACTCATACAGATCAATTGTAGCTAATTGTTTTTTTGTTTCTTTTAATTCTTTGCGTCCCGGAATTGTAGTATAATTTGTAAGATAACCCGACAATATAAAGCCAATCATGCCTCCAAGTACTGCTCCAAAACCTCGTAGTGTTTTAGAAGCATTCTTTTTTAATAAAGCCATAGAGCCTTTAACACCGGCAATTGTTGTTCCACCGATTAGTAACAAGTTCCCCAAGCCAATCATAGCCGCACCAAAGGAATGATTGGCTTTAAAGTTAAGGTATTTATCCGAGGCTTTATAATATTTATCAACTGTTGCTTCAAATTTATACTTATCTTTTTCAGCAACACTGTATTTTTGTCCCTCGATTAAATATTCTTGTCTGCCATTTGTTGCTTTACCTAAATATTCAACTCTAGAGTTACACGATGTATTAGACATGCCGTTTACCACAATACCTCCTTTATTTTATGAAACATATAACTTATTTAAAATTTTAAATAATCTTGAAGACAATTCTACGTTATTTGGATTCCTGTCAGGGTGATGTTTTATACATAGGCGTCTGTATTCTCTTTTATTCATATTCTTTATTTGACTTTCGCTAGTTCCTAATAATTTTGCCAAAGCACTAATATCTGCATCATTTAACGAAGTTTTGTCAAAACCGGATTTTAGCAATTTATCTTCCATTTGACTCACAAAATCGGCATTTTTATTATTTAGCTTAGAGCCGACCGTTTCTTTAAAAATATCTAATTCGCGAGAATTAAACTTTTCTCCACAAAGTTTTTCAAGCATTTCAAAGTCTTTATTTAATAATGCTTTTCGGAACTCATTAACATTACTCTTATTAATTTTTGGAGCAATTTTTAAAATTAAATTAATATCTAATGAAGAATCTTGAAATAATACAGAAGTTGCAGCAGATACATCATCATTTGCAAATCCATACAATTTAGTTTCTAGTGAGTATTTTGCATATTCACTATCAAATTTTTTATTTTTCAGGCGATTTCGGATTGCATATCTTGCATCAAGAGTACTAAATTCTCTAATAATACCATTTTTTATACCATAAACCGCTTGATAATCCTTATTCAAAATTGCTCTTAGCATGTGCTCTGCATTTTCAGAATTAGTATAACCAACAACCCATTCCATAAAGTCTATACTTGCGTTTTTATCTTCTGCTAAAACTTTAGCAACTTCTATTGTTTCTTCATTTAAAAAAGAATTTATATAATCAATAGATTTTTTATCAGCACCTTTATTTTTTGCAAGTTGTAATATATTGTTTCTTTCTAATTCAATAGTTTCTTTTGAGACAGTAAGAACATTGGTCTTTTGGGGAATATATTTTCGTCCTTCTTTAGTAACTATTTCTGATAAATCTTCTATTTGTGACGGATCTGTGATTTTTCGACGTTGAATATCACAAAACGCTTCATAGTTTTTCTTTCTGGCTGCATCAGCCATTAAATGCGCATTTTCTTTTGTAGTGTATCCCATTGCCCAAGTAATATTAGAAGTATGTGCATATTCATCATTTATCAGTTCTTTTGCCACAAGGTAACTATCTTTGTTAGTAAAACTTAGTATATAATCAATATTTTTTTGAGAGAAATTTCTTTGAATCATTTTATCACGCAAGGATTTTTTTAATTCTTGTAATTCTTTAAATGAAATTTCAACCGTAGAATCCATAAGAAGTTTTGCTCGTCCGGCAATATCAGCACCTTCATTGTTAAACTCTTTTATTTGCTTACGTACAACATTATCCGATTGTTTACTTCCATTTTTAGCAACATCTTTTACCGCATTAGTGACAATTTCATTAATTTTAATATTCATTTTTCATCCTTTCCCTTCAATGAAGATTACATAAATACTGCTTGTATATAAATAAAAACATTAGAGGAATAATTTTTGCCACACTTAGCTAGGAAGCGCCACTACTACTACTACTACTACTACTACTACTACTACTACTACATTTGCGCCAATTGTAACAATTTTTCAATTCGCTTAACAATTAAAATATATAGAAATATTGCCTATAAAGATTCGTAGGATGTGGGAAATTTTAATTTGCCATATAATTTAAGTCGTTTTGGCAATTTATCTATTCGCAAAATCTACAAATCATCAAATGCTCTGTTTTTTCTTCTCAGATTGAGTGTCAAAATCCAATGCGTCTTTTTACAATTTTAAGTCCAAAATTTTTAATTAATTTTGCATTTCTGTATATCAAACAATTTATAAACAATCAAGCATAAAGACTGACTATCACCAATCAAAACTATTTTTTTATAACTAAAGCCTTAAACAATGTTACAATTCGGTATTAGGATGCAAACCGTTCAAACCTTTATAAGCTCTTTGATAATTGTAACCCCAATCATATTTCTGCATAAGAGGAGTTATATATTTTTCAATTCCTTCTTTAATAAATTCTGTTTTATATGCACTGCCATTTTTATTTAGATATGTAACTAAAAGTTCTGTTTGCGTATTTCCGGCACCGCGTCCAATTCCACACAAGGATGAATCTACTATAATATCTCGCTTCATATAATTAATGAATTGCATAGATAGCGCAAAAGAAAGTTGGATATTATTATGCGAATGAAAGCCGATTTCAATATTTTTATCAACCATTTCATTATATATTGGCATAATTTTTTGCAAATCATCAGGAAACATTGAGCCAAAAGAGTCCACAATATAAACCGAATCAACACCAATATAATTCGCCCTTCTGCAAAGATGTTCAAGCTCGCTTTCGCTATATGCAACCGTATTTGATGCCTGTAAAAACACTTTATAACCTTTGTTTTTAACAGCTTCCGCTGCGAAAGAAATTTTGTCTAAATCCTCTTTATAAAACGCAATCCTTATAATCCCTTCACCCTTACTAAGCTTCGCGATATCGAATTTGCCATAGTCAAACATTATAGCAGTATTCAAATCCAACTTCTCTGCATTTTCATAAAACACAGAATCCCTAAGATGTGAAAAATTTTTAAGCCAACCACATTCAATAATATCAACTCCTGCTGATTTAAGGCAAGCTTTTATGCCGAAAATGCAACTCTCACCAAAGATACCTTCCGTAACATAAGCACCATCTCTGAGTGTACAATCTAAAACCTTAATTCCCATACATTCACTTCCCTTAATAAATCGTAACAAAAAAACAAAAAACAGGCAATTTTTCTTTTGTTGTAGACTTTATATATGTATGTAAAAGTGTGCAAAGGTGTTTTTTATGACAAATCCAATAATTAATCCACAACCAAATTATTCCGGCGTAACAATACAAATTAGCAATCCTGCTGTTTATGCAGGCGGAAGCCAAGGGGGCAGTGAATGCGCAAATAACGGATACAAATACTTAAATCCCGCATCAATGAACTATTCAGGCAACTCGGTTACAAATCCGATATTGCAAAATCCTACTCCGCAGAATGCAAATCCGTATGCACAGTTAGATACGACATACAATGCAATTCCAGCGCCACAAACACAAGCACCTGCATATCCTCCGCAGTATTACTTAAATAATTATAATTACACAAATAACGGCACTTCAAACGGAGAGCTTCCAAATAATACTGAGCAAGTACCACAAATTGCAGAAGCCTCGGAAGTTAAAACTCCTGAAGATATCCAATCAGCACAAGATGTAAATAATACACAAGAATACATCGCAAAACAAAACGAGTACGAAGCTAAAACAGAAGAACCTCAAGACTTTACAAAATCACAAGCTGTCATAGATGATTTAGATGCCAGAGCGGCTGCTATGGAAGAAGAGAAGAAAAACAGTACACAAAAACGGATAGTAGCTTTAACTGACGAATATATCAAATCATTGGAAAACTATTTAAACAATCCGAATGATGAAATACGTTTAATGGCTTCTAAAGAAATACTGACAAGATTAGATGAAGATAAAGACAGGTATGATGATGCAGCATTAAACGCTTTGTTGAACAAAATGTTACAAGACCCTTCAAAACTTATCAGAGTTGCAGCATTGAGTGCATTTGCGTCACAACTTGCCAGCGGTAATGATTATACAGTACAGTTACTCCAAAATATCCAACAAAATCCAAGTGCAGACAAAGAAGACGTAATTCAAGCAGCAGATATTTTGTTAAAAATGTCAGCAGGAACAGAAGTAAAAAATATTCCAAATCCTGCAGTAAAAGAAACTCCTGTTGAAGAAAATAAAGGATAAAACAAATGGTTAGTCTTTCAAACATAGTTTGTAAAACGGTTGGTGTTGCTGGTATGAGCGCAGCGCTCTATGACGCATGCTGTTTAAGCAAAGCTTACTCAACTAGAGCCGCGCAACAAACCAATGCAGATTATTATGAAAGAATTTATACTGACACCAGATATTCGACAAACGAAAGCCCAATAACAAATGCAATGCAAAAAAAAGTTGCTAAATTACGTATGAACAATCCTTTTGTGTCTTCTTTTGGGTCTATTAAAGGTTATGTCGGAGGCTTCTTCAACTCTCTCGGAGATAACATTATTCCTGTAGCCTTTGCATCTCTTGCATTAGCAGGAAAAGGCGCATTTGCTAAAATCGGAGCTTGCGGTGTTGCAGCTTGTGGCTTATTCACCTTACTAAAAGAAGGTTTTGGCATTACCAAAAAATCTCCAATGGAATAGTTTGATATTTTAAGCATTACTGCTTGAATTATTTGTGCAGTTGAATCCAGCTTTATATAAAAACCCCGGACACAGAAACATCATGGTAATAAGTCCTGCTCCGAGTCCAAAAGACGCAGCTCGCTTCCAAAATGCAGTATAACTTCTTGCAACAAGCGTAGTTACTGCTGCCGCTGCTGCAGATACTCCTCCTGCGCTTGCAATTGCCAAACGTTTTTCCGTTAAACGCCCCGCAGAAGAAGCCATTGAAGAACTACTATGCCCCTTGAAAAATACCTTAGGGGTCAAGGCATTGACAGGTTGAATCATAATCACACACTTTCTTTAACATTCTCTACTATTATTTTAAACCGTGTTGATTAGTTTTAACATAGTTCTTAAGAATAATTTTGATAAAATGTGTTTTTGACATTTCAACAATCATAATTAATCATCTAAATAGATGTATTCAAAATCATCAATCTCATTCATAATACAGTAGTGAGAATATATTATGCCCTTTAGATATAGACTAGAAAAAGTACTGGCTTTTCGTATTCGGGAAAAAGAAGCACAGCTTATGGTTGTACAAAAGGCACAGCAAGCTGTTTTCGAAGCGGAAGAAAATATACGCAGAAACGATGCGGAAATTCAACAAACAATTCAAAACAAAAGAACTGCTGATTTTAGAATGATGGAATATTATGACAAATATTTGCACCACCTATGGGACAAAGCAGATGTTTTGGAAGAAGAAAGGCAAAAGGTTCAAGCAATATTAGAAAAAGAACAACAAGAATTGGTAAAACGCGAACAAGCAGTAAAAGTTATTGAAAAACATAAAGAGAAACAGCGTGAGGCATATCTTGCAGAAGAAAAAGCCATCGAATTAAAACAATTTTCGGAAATCGGTATCCAAAGATTTTTTATTCACTCACGAGAAGAAGCAGAAGAACAAGAACTTCTAGACCAGCTCAACAAATTGGAGAATGAGTAAATGAACATAGATATTAATTCAAAAGTCACATCATCAAGCATAACAAACGCAACATCAACAGCACAGAGTCAGAACAATGATTCTTCGAGTTTTGCCAATGAACTTGCAAGCCTAAAAGAATCCGAAAAAGCAGAAAAAACTTCTAACAATACGGACAAAGAAAAAGAATGCAACGAAGGAGCTGAAAACATCGATGATGTTATAGATGGTTTGGAAGGAGCTGTCGCGGAAATGAATGATAAACTCAATCAGACAGATGAAAGTTCCAAATCTGATTTAAAGTCCGACGAAGCTTCTGCCGATAACAATATAAAGAATGAGGGCAATGCTTTGATTAACAACGACATGAATGTTCAAGAACTCAAAGATGCACTTGCATTTCAAATGAATGCAAGCATGAATTTCAACAGCGATGGTCAACCTTTTTCAGAATTCATGAATGGTCAACAAGAAAATCAATTAAGAAGTTCCAAAACCGATATTGCAGAAGAGAAAGCAATACTTTCATCAATGGAGGAAAACATTGCGATAGCAAACAGAAACAAGGCACTTGCTGAATCAAAAATAAAAACTGTTTCCAACAATGAGGGCATTAAAAAAGTAGATAAAAACACAAATGTTGTTGTAGAAACAGTTGTAAAATTTGATGATATTGCAATGAGCAAAGCAGACGTTGATTTCTTCGCAGATTTAGTAGAAAACAATCAAGTAGAAAAAACCGCTCATACGGCTAAATCAGCACATGTTTCAAAAACACTGGCAGATATGCTCGCAAAATCCATGAAAGACAACCAACCTATCAGAATAGATTTTGACAATAACATTTCTGTCATTATAAAAGTAGGTAAGGACGGAAAAATCTCTGCAGATTTCCTTCCAAGCTCACAGGTAGCAGAAGCTTACTTAAAAGAAAATCTTCCTTTATTGAAGCAAAGGTTTGATGAAAACAATATTGAATACGATTCATTGAACCAAAGACGTCAAAAACAGGACGAAAAAGATAACCAAAAGAAGGGGCGCAAAGATGAATGATTTGTACACAACAGCAATAAACACCCAAAAAGCCACTATTCAATGGATGGATGTTCTGGCTGATAACCTTACAAACGTCTATACACCAGGGTTTAGAGAAAATAAAGTTACGTTTAAGACATTTCTTGGTGGTGCGGTTATTGACAACAATGTTAAAAACTTGGGTCAGGGCAAATCTACACCCGGAACTTCAAATGAAAACCTTTTCTTTGAAGGCACCGGTTACTTCATGCTCCGCGGACCGGAAGGTAATGTTCAATACACAAGATTAGGTGAATTTACATTTGATTCGGAAGGCGTTTATAAAGCAAAAAACGGCGCAACTGTTCAGGGTTATATCTTGAATGATAAAGGCGAAATTATGTCCGGCACTAAGTCTATAAGTGCAGATTTATATGAAGAAACCGCGCTTAAAGGCGGTGCACTGAGTGTTCCTACCACAAACATAAAGCTTTGGATTGATCCTAACAACGGCAAATTCCTCGGCAAATACGATGAATATGAAATTAAAAACGACGGAACAATTTATGGCAAAGCTGATGGCGGTAACCGTTCAGTTCCTCTTTACAAAATCGCAACAGCAAATTTCCATAATCCAAACGGCTTATACGAAGTAAAAGACGGATTATTTGTGGAAACTCCGGAATCCGGAAAACCTGTCATCGGTAGAGGTGAAATTCGTTCAGGATTGTTAGAACAAGCAAATACCGATTTTAAAAACAATATGGCTGATTATCAACAGGCTAAAGTTCAGATGGAACTTGTTAATGCATTGATTAAATCAAACAAAGACCTCTTACAATCAGCAATGGAAATGGCAACCCAATAGTACTATGTAGCTATTAAAACAGCCGACAAATAAAATTTCGACTCCTCCTTTAGTTAAAACAAAAAATAAAGAGTCGTATACAAAATTTAGTTAAACTCCGTTTTATAAGGGAATTAAGGGATGCTTTAATTCCTTTTATTTTTTGCACCATATCAGGTAATAGATTTAAAAAAAGAATTGGCTCAGAATGTAGTTATGTTTAACTCTATTTGGTATCACAGTCTTATAAAACCTGAATTTGCACCGCCTAATTGGATATTTACACCGGTATGGATTATTTTATATATAACAATTTTCACGTCACTTGTTTTGTATTATTTAGCCGATGCTTCCGATAAAAGAACCGGATACACATTTTTTTACACTCAATTGTTACTTAATCTTATATGGGCACCCGTTTTCTTTGGATTAAAAAATATATTGTTAGCCTTTGTCATAATCATTTTGTTGGATATTTTTGTATTCTTGACTATTCGCAAGTTTTATTCCGTATCAAAACCCGCAGGAATATTGCTTGTTCCGTATTTAACTTGGATTTCATTTGCTACATACCTAAATGGCACATACTATGTACTTAATAGAGTCATAGGATAATTTTAAATACCTTCTCTTACAGTCTTGTTTCGGAGAAACAAGACTGTAAGGTGGGAAATGTTTGATTAAAGAGAGTTGAATTTGATTAAATGTACGTTCCCTCCAAAATAAAAATATGTAAAAAACAATTATTATAAAATTGTTGATTTAGTAAATAGGTCGGGTTTTAACCCGACTTTATTATTTGTGTTTTTATATATTGCCCAAATTTTCCAATCTACCTGCTTCGACCATTAAAAGTCCGATTTCGTCCATTTTAGTTTGGTAAACTTCCGACCATATTGTCACCCTGAATTTATTTCAGGGTCTTACTAGAATGTAGTAGCTATGTCTAATTGGTAAGATGCTGAACCCAGTTCAGCATGACAACTTTATAGATTTACTTCTGCCCCATACTGGACATTAAAATACATCTATAAAAAGACAGTCAGTTTGATTATTTTTAACAGGTAGTTTGAGTAAATTATTGATGGGTGGAATGACAATTTTTCCACCCATCCTACGAGCTACCACTATTCCACTCGTATAAAGAGCAATGGACATTAATAAGTAATTCAGGTAATTAAAAAGAGGCGTAGTTCGCCCAAACGTCAAACGAATGAGGCACTTCCCCTATTTTAAGAGTCCCTTGTCCGTTTTGTCAGATTTTCGTCCATTGGTTATCCGTTTTCTGTCCCTCTTTTTTAAGTCTTGCTCCCTGAAACTTAAAATATATTTACCTTTGAGGGGTAGGACAATAAATTACTTCTGGTTGAAAATAAATTACCTCAGAGGCTTTTTTAAATTTTAAGGGGAAGTGTTTAGCTTCCGTTTAAATCGGACTTAAACGCCATTTAATGGGGAACACAACTTCCTACTCGTTTCAGGTAATTTAAAACAGTTTTTCAATTTTAAATGTAAAAAATATCTACCAACCTCAACCCCTTTAAGGTGGAAGTTTTAGTGAGAATTTTTCAGGAATAAAGACAGAATAAAATTACTTCATCGAATTTTAATCTTTAATTACTTCAGAATAAAATTTTGAGGTAATTAAAGCTCGTAACATTTTAAAATTTTCAGACACAAAACAACACACTTCCCCCACATTGAGTTACATCAAGGTTTACACCTTAAAAGGCGAATTTATTTGTAGGGCAAATCGAGTGACCTCAACTCACCCATTAGCACACCAAATGGGCGATATTAAAGATATTGAGGACTATAAACACAAGATTGAAAAACAAGCCAAGTTAAGACGTAAAACTATAAAAGCTATCAAGGAACATTTTAGGTTGGAAGATATTCCATTGATTGAATCAAAAATGATTAATGAAATAAAAATTTCTGATGAACCTGTAAAACCTGTTGTTCCAAAAGAGCAAAAAATTATACCGAAAATTAAAACCTCAATTGTTGCACGTCCAATTTTTACAACAAGCTACGAAAGATATGAGTGGCATATGCAAAATGGCTGTATAACAAATGAGGACAGAACTTGGTTAACAAATTATATTCAATCAAGCGAATTTAAGGAAATTTATTCATAAAAGGAGGAAACAGTGAGAAAAGTTTTTGTAAAGACAAAAAATGTAAAACAGTTTATATCAATGGTTAGTAATTTACAAAATAGAGCAGAGGACGTTCCGGGGATGGCTCTTGTATATGGAGAGCCCGGATTGGGAAAAACTCAAACAATTAACTGGTGGGCCTTAAAAAATGATGCTATTTTAGTCCGTTGTACTCAATTGATGTCTGCCAGATGGTTATTAACTGAAATTCTAGATGAAATGGGCGAAATATCCAGTAGTAGAATCTCAGATTGTTTTAATCTTATTATCAAAAATTTAATAACCAACCCTCAGATACTAATTATTGATGAAATTGATTATTTAACAATCGATACTAAAATTGTTGAAACCCTCAGAGATATTCACGATAAAACCAATATCCCAATTATTTTAGTTGGAATGACCAATGCAAAGTCTAGATTAAAGAGATACAAGCATTTGTATGATAGGCTTTCAGAGATTGTTAAATTCGAACCTTTTTCTAAACAAGATATTGCTGAAATTATTAAAGAGTTGAGTGAAGTAGCTTTTACTGATTGTGCATTAAGGTACGTAAATTCGAATATTAATAGATTCCGTCAGTTAGTAAAAATTATAAATAAAGCAGAAGCTATCGCTAAAGCAAATGGTTTGACTTCAATAGATGAAATTATGTTAAAGGAGATCGTAATAAATGAAACAGAAAATTTTGAAATTAATCAAGCGTCTTAGCAGATTTACAATTGATGACATTGCTATAATGTCAGAATGTGATGAGAATTCTTTAGTGCCGGTAATGGATAAATTTGAGGATGATGGAATTATCAAAAAAATATCTGAGAAAGAATATGGTTATATAATCCAAAACAAAGAAAAACCAGCATTGAAAGCAATTATAGAAAACAATAGTAAGACAAAAATAAAAAAAGTTAATATAGATTTTAAGGCAATAAATACAAGACAGATCTTTAAAAAAGAAAAAGAACAAGAAATCTTTAATAACGCTCCAGATTGGGCAAAACCTAAAATTATAAAACATATGACTGTTTTAAAATTGGCTAGTAATCTTAAGGGAACAAAGCTTTTAAACTTTTTAGAGCAATTAGGTAAAGATAATCCTGAATATAAAGTTTCATACTCAACAGTCATAAAAAAACGAAGTGCTTATGTAACTTATGGAATAGAAGGTCTAATTCCTTTATACAAGAATGATAATCGCAAAAGTACTGTCACAGATGATATGTTTGAAGATTTTAAAAAAATATATTTTTCAGATTATAAATATACGTTAAGACAATCTGTAAGAATACTAGAAAAGAAATATGAAACATTACCACACCCAGTGGCTTTTAAAAGGAGATTAGATAAAGAATATTCTCAAGAAGTAATAGACAAATTAAGGAATTTACCGTTAAATTCAATAGAAATTGACACAAAAACTTTTGATACTAATCCCAAAAATGTTAAATACAAAAATGAGATAAAATATGAAAATTTTATACAAGGAGCTCGAGTCTATCTCAAAAGTATTGAAAATAGTAAAAACGAATTTGATATATCTAGAAAAGGTTATTTAAAGAATCATTTACTGCCTTATTTCAAAAACTATAAGTTTAAAGACATTACTCCTCAAGTATTACAAAATTATCAAAGTTGCAAAATAGCAGAAGGATTTACACCATCAAGCATTAAAATATTCATAACTTTATTGCGTTTGATTATGCTGAAATATGGAGATTGTAATATCGATTTCCATTTTAGTGCTAATAATACCTTGATTCCAACATTAGAAACTAATATTTTAACGGATAAGGATATTAAAAATATAATAAAAAAACAGTTGCAAAAATTATGGATAATATGTTTAGGTATAACTCCGGCAGAACTCGCAGCATTAGATTATGCAGATATAGATTATGAGCACAGAATTATAAAAATAAATAAAGCTCTAGTGAATAATACAATTATAAAACATAGAACATTATGTAAAAACAGAGCTTTAAAGATTCCTAAAATACTATTTAAAAACATTTCCAATAATAAAACGGGTAGAATCTTTAATAACATTAATATTGAAGACTATGATTTACTTCTAAACACACATATTCATCTTCTGGTAAGCAAGGGGGTTCAAATTAATATAATTTCAAAGAATTTAGGATATGCAAGCTTGTCAGAATTTGAAAAGCGATTTAATTTTTTATTGCCACAACAATTAGATAATAATTTTGAAATCCTAAACTAATACTTATACCCACCATTTTGTATGCCATTGCACAAACCTTTTCCAAAACATATCATAGTTGAATTTTTCGAATTCTCTACATTTTTTGCATTGCCGATTAAAATAAGGGGTTGATTTCATTACAACAAAACCATCATGGGTATCCTCAAAAGTAACATCTTCGGACGGAATTTCAATATAATCTTCCGGATTTCTCATTCTTTTAAAATATTCTAAACATATTGATAATTGTTGAGCTCTTCTATCTGCTCCAACATGAATATTATCTTCTTTTAGACATTTTAAAAGCTCTTCCATTTTTATTCGCATTACTTCATATAAGTAATCATAGTCCCAGTCTTCTTGCTTCCATAGAACAGGAATCCAACGATGCAACCTTTTTTATAAACCTGCCCAATTTCCTTAAGCCATAAAACATAAGTCTAACCTCACGCTTATTTCATCTTATTTCCTTTAATTTTTACAATTTTCCAATTAGAATCAGCATAATTGTTAAAATTATTTTTCAAATCTTTATAAAAATCAGCAACAAATTCCCAATTTATTTCCCATACTCCAAGAGGATTATCTAGTTCTTTTTCTCTTATTTTTAAATATTCAGCCTTTGCATTATTCAATTCATACTCAAAATTTATCCAAAATTCTAAAGGATCAAAATCCATTTTATCATTGGTTTTTGTATTAATCATAATAGCTTTTTTAAATTTTAACCATACATTTTCACTCATTTTAAAACCTTTTATTCTTTTTATT
>CAZCZF010000040.1:0-17809 GCA_964503025.1 uncultured Vampirovibrio sp.
AATACTGCTTCCTGAATCTCATGCGGAAGAGCATAAAAACCAATAGTTTCAGTTGTGATAGCTTTTAAAACATTACCACAGTAATCTCTGTGGACTACAAATCTGTTTAAAGGATAATATTTTAAACCAATCTTAGGAACATGAACCAAGAAAACATTTCCTGCAATATACAGGTGTTTCATAGCTTCACCTAAGCAAATCCTATCACCATTCTTTTCATTATAATCAACCAATAATTGCTCAGTTAATGATAAACCTCTTGTAACTTCATCTTGGAATGTCTCAGGGTTTTGTCCTGATTCTGTAGCAATTTGTTTTAAATCTGCTGCATCAATATGAAATTTGAAGAATGGTTGGTTTGGAGGTAACATAGCTAATGTTACTTTTGCTGATAGATTATTAACACCATCAGCACCAACAGATTGGTTTGGTTGCTCATAAGTCTGAGCTTGATTTCCATTATTATTATCTTTAATTAATGAGGGTAATGTATATTTAGCTGCTTCTTTAGCTTTGATTAGATAGGTTTCTCTATCTTTTTCCATATTCTTGTATTCTGAAGCTAAGGTTTTCTTTTGAGGAGATTCTTGTTTGGAGTCAATATTAAAAGCACTACGACTTAAATTCTCCTTATCCAACTTAATATCCTCCTAAATTTAAGCCTACAGATGATTGGCTACCAATAGTTGCACCAGTGTTTGAGGTATTCAAAGGCACTTTTTGTGTAGCAAGTTTCTTTACTGCATCTTGAGTTGATTGTGCTGCTGGTTCAGTTGATTGTACTGAGTTAGCAACTTTGTTTGCTTCTACTTGGTCAGCTGCTGCTTGATTCGCTGCATTAATAGCTGCTTGGTCTTTCTTTTTAGCTTTCTTGTAAGTATAATTACTGATGAAGCCTATAGAGGGGTCTAAAATTAACCAATTTAACCATCCTCCATTTTTTGTATTGCACATATCAACTAACCTCCTAAATTTAATCCCAGCGTTTTGGAGGAATCAATAGAAGCACCTATATTTTGAGATTCCAAAGGATTTCTTAAAGAGCTGAGTGTTCTATTTTTTTTATCTTTATTGTTTATTTTTGCAGTTGAAGCCGTGGTTGATATTTCTTCTCCCTTAGAATTATTTGCTTTTGCTTCAGCTGCTTCTTCTTCTGCCTTTGCGACTTCTTTTGCCCTAGAATTACTTGTATAAAGCTTTTGTGCGTTCCAAGGCTGTGTTAAGTAAGAAAACAGGCTGTGTCCATTAATCTTGCACATCTTTATCTTCACTCCATTGTTTTACTTGTTTTAAATGTTGAATAATCCCTTGTTCTCCTTGTTTGTAACCCAGTTCTCTTGGTGATAAATCTCCCATTGGAACTTTGTCAGGAAATTGAGTTTCCAAATAAGTAATCAAACCATCAGGAACAAGTGGTAGTTTTGTTTCCTCCATATAGATTCCTTCTCCTGTATAACTTCTAAAAAGAAAAGACAGCTCTGTAAGCTGTCCTAACGACTCCTTCTCTCGATTTGTACATTTGAGAGATAAGTAATATAAACCTTAATCAAGCACCGATGGGATAAACCCTGCCATTAAGGAAAAAGCCCCAGTAAATAATTACTAGGGGCAGTAGGTTTTATCAAAAACTGCTTGAACCTACCAAAAACAAGAGATAGCTACTTAAAGCTTATTTTCACTATCACAGCTTTTAAGGGTATGGATACTGATTTATCAGTTCAGTCCATCTAGCCTTGCTGCGTTACACTCTAAAATAATTGAATAAAATAGTTATGTTTAGTTTAAAAGTAGAATAAGATAGTTCACCCCCGAGGGGTGGTTTTCCCACTCTCCAATATACGGTGAAGTGAGATTTTTTTGTGTCCATTCTGTGTCCACTTTATATACTAATTCATATAATTAGGATTTAATTCAGTGAGAGGTTTTTGTGGTTTTTTTGTGCATTTTGGACAATATTATAAGATTGTAACTCTTTGTAAAGAAATGGCAATTTTAAATAAGCAAAATACTTTATATAAATGTGTAGTGAATAAAAGGTGTTTTGTATGACAAATCCATATTCAATGAATGCTTATCCTGAAACGTATCCTCAAGGATATCCGCAGACTTATTCTCAAAAGCCGAAGTCAAACGGACCGTCCGTTTTGGGAATGGCAACCGTCGGTGCTATTGGCGGAAGTACTGTCGGTTTTTTAAGAAATAGGTTGCCAGTCAGCAAAGACGGAAGTGTATCTGATGGGTTTGTAAAAGAAGTTTTTGAAAAGAATTTAGAAAAAAATGCTTCAAATGAATCAAGAGAATATTTTAAACAATTAAAAAATGTTCTGAATAAAATTGATAAAATTAAGTCTCCCGAAGAATTTAAGAAATTATTAGATGCAAATAAGGTAATTGTAGAAAGTCAATGCAAAGGAATTTCAGCAGAGACACTTTTGGATGCCGTAAATTCAACCAACTTAAAAACAAGTAAAGAATCTTTGAAAAAAGCGCTGGAGTCAGTTATGAGTTTTGAACACACAAAAACAGAAAATGCTATCAGGTTAGGATGGAATAGTGAAGAGAAAAAATTTATCAAAAATTCTGAGTATAAAGATAGCAAGCTTTTTGATGTTATTAAAGGTACGAAAAATAAAGTTCAATGGAAGAAAGCTCTTAAGTATGGAGGAATAAGTGCAGGTGTATTAGGCGCATTAACGTTGGGATGTAAAATATTACTGACACCAAAAGTTAATCCATGATATAATCAGTTTATGAAATATCCGAATTTAGAAAAACTGGTTGATATAATTGCCGTTTTACGCAGTGAAAACGGTTGCGCGTGGGATAGAGCGCAAACTCATAGAACATTGCGCCCAAACATGTTAGAAGAAGCTTATGAAGCAGTAGATGCAATAGATGACGGTAACATTGCAAATTTGAGAGAAGAACTTGGAGATGTGCTTTTGCAAGTTGTTTTGCATTCTCAAATTGCCAAAGATAATAATGAATTTGACATAGAAGATGTTGCGAAAGAGTTAAGCGAAAAATTAATTCACAGACATCCGCATGTTTTTGGCAATACGGAAGTACACTCTACGCAAGAAATTATTGACAACTGGGATAAACTTAAAAAAGAAGAAAAAACATATAGAAAATCTATTCTTGACGGAATTTCAAAATCGCAATCCGCGTTAATGTCAGCACAAAAAATTAGCAAAAAAGTTATTAAAGTTGGTTTTGAATGGGACTGTGTTGAAAGCTTGAAAGAATGTATTAAATCTGAGTACAAAGAGTTTGAAGAAGCTGTAGAAAGCGGTGATAAGGACAGGATGGAAGATGAAATGGGCGATATTTTCTTTGCTACCGTAAATCTTGCCAGATGGTATAAAATTGACGCAGAACAAGCTCTTCTCGGCGCAAATAAAAAATTCTCTAAAAGATTTAGAAAAATGGAAGAAATAAAAGAAAAACCGTTTGAAGAGTATACTTATGATGAATTTAATGATTTATGGAAACGCGCTAAAGTATTAGTTGATTAGTTTTTCAAGATTAGATAAAAAAGGAGAATAAATGAGAATATTTGCCGGTTTGTTTTTATTAATGGTTCTGAGCGCACCTGCTTTTGCAGAAAGCATGGTCTGTGCAAATCACATTCTTGTACCGACAGAAGTGGATGCAATTAAATTAAAAAGCCAAATTAAAACATTTGATGATTTTAAGTACTACGCAAGACTTTATTCTGAATGCCCGTCTGGAAAGAATGGCGGAGATTTAGGCTGTTTCGGAAATGGTCAAATGGTTAAACCGTTTGAAAATGCCGCATTTAATGGTAATATTAATGAAGTATCCGAGCCTGTTAAAACCCAATTCGGATATCATTTGCTGTGGGTAACAAAAAAATATTAATCGGTGGTTGTATGAAAAAGATTTTATCATTTTTAATAATATTGACAATGTGTTCTACGGTTGCAATGGCGGCTCCGACAGAAGGCAGACCAGGACAAATTTCCGGAAGGTCAGTTGGTGCTGCAGCGGTTTCTTTAATAGTATGGCCCGGACTTGGTCAGTTGATAAATGATAATCCTGTCGACAAAAATGTTACGCATGCGGTTCTTGGTTTAACAGGCATTTTTAGACTCTGGTCTTGCTATGATGCTTTTGTAGATAGACGCGGCGGAGTTTGGCACAATAGAATTTAAGTGGTATTATGAAAAATAAATTTCTTGGAAATCTTGCATTGTTCACTACAGCCTTTATTTGGGGAGTATCCTTTGTTGCCCAAAGAGAAGGCATGGAGCATATCGGTCCTTATACTTTTAACGCAGTCAGGTGTTTTCTCGGGTGTTTGAGTCTGCTTCCTGTAATATTATGGGTAAAATATTCAAAGCCGGATGTTAGAACAGATAGAAGAAAACGTTATCAACATATAAATTTGGCTCGTGCAGGAATCGGTTGTGGTTTAGCATTATTCATCGCAATGACCGTACAGCAATACTGTATGCAATATGTAACGGCAGGTAAGGCAGGTTTTATTTCTGCATTGTACATAATTTTTGTACCATTGATTGCAGTTTTACAAGGAAAACAATTAGAGAAGAAAATTATTGCTTGCGTTATCTTAGCAATAATCGGGTTGTACTACCTTTGCTACAAAGCGGGTGGCGGATTTAACGTGTATGACATGCTTCTTCTCGTAAGTGCCTTTTTCTATGGCGTTCAGATGCTTGTTGTTAATTATTATTCAGCAAGAGTTAATCCTGTAAAAGCAACATGCGCACAATTTTTCACGGTCGGAGTATTGTCTTTATTGTTAATGTTAATGTTTGAACATCCAACAATTGCAGGAATCATTGATTGTAAAGTTTCCATTTTTGTAGCCGGAGTTTTAACTTGTGGTGTGGCTTACTCCTTACAATTTTATGGACAAAAACACACTCATCCAATCGTTGCAACACTTATATTAAGCTTAGAATCAGTATTTGCCGTTTTGGGAGGCGCAGTGTTCTTGTGCGAAACAATGACTCCAAGAGAAATTCTAGGTTGCGTGTTTATGATAACTGCGGTAATTCTGTCAAATATGCCTGAACTTCCTCCGGCACAAAAGAAGTAATATCACCCTTATTGAGTAATATTTCTCTTACACAAGAAGATGAAATAAAGTTATATTCAGGCTTTGTAATCAAAAACACGGTTTTGATTTCATTATATAGAGCGTGATTTGTTTGAGATAATTGCATTTCGTACTCAAAGTCAAAAGAGGTTCGCAAGCCACGCAAAAGCACTGATGCACCACGCTTCTTCGCGTACTCAACAGTTAAGCCTTCAAATGAATCAACTTCAACATTCGGGATATCTTTTACACTTTCACGAATAAGTTTTACTCGGGTTTCTACAGGCAAAAATCCCTGTTTGTTTACATTGTAAGATACGGCAATGATAACTTTATCAAATATTTCAGCGCCGCTTTTTAAAATATCTATATGTCCGTTTGTAATCGGGTCAAAACTTCCCGGATAAATCGCTATTGTCATAGGTTAATTATAGCATAAGTAAGCGTTTTTGTGATAACATAAAATAAGTTAGATGATTTATCTTTAAGAATCTTGCTCAGGGTGAGAGAACAGTTTAAAGGAGGAAGAGAATGTCGATTGTTATAATGATATTGTTAATAAGTTTGCTTATTCTGGTGCACGAAGCAGGTCACTTTATTGCAGCACGCGCATTTGGAATAAAAGTTGATAAATTTGGATTTGGGCTTCCGTTTGGTCCGACTTTGTTTAAGAAAAAAGTTGGTGATGTAGAAGTTCTTGTTCATGCATTTCTTTTAGGTGGATACGTTTCATTTCCTGATGACGATAAGGATTGTGACCTTCCTGCAGACTCTCCGGAAAGATTTATAAACAAGCCGGCATGGCAAAGAGCTATCGTAGTTTCGGCAGGTGTTGTTGCAAACGTACTTTGTGCAATAGCCCTTGTAATGCTTGTTGCAATAGTTTCTCACAAATTGCCATCTGGCGATTACGAAGTAGCCGTAGGTAAAATCGAAGCACCCAAAGACGCAAGTATCTGGAACTCCGGCTTGCAAGAAGGCGATATAGTTGTCAAGGCAAACGGTTGTGATATCAGAAATGCTTACTCCTTGATAACAATTGTAAAAAATAGCGCAAAAAATAACGGAATTGCGTCAAATAAGATTATTGAAGAAAATTACAAGAAGCTGAAAGATTTAAACCCAGGGCTTTCTCGAGATGAGATAATTCCGAATGACATTGCAATAAGATTGCCGAAAGATTTATCAAGAGATGTCGTAACAATGGATAAATACGCTTTAAAAGGTGCAAAGTATTACAAAAAAGAGGGTGTTAAAATAAACGACGAATTAAAAGCATTAAGCAAAGAGTTGGAGGGTAAAACAACTTATGTATCCAATGAAAAATACTCTCTTAATGATATTGCACAAGCGCTGTCCAACGGAACACATCCTGTAGTCTTTACGGTAAACAGAAATGGTGAACAAATTGAGCTTAAACCTATTTATCCGGATGAAAATGGAATTATAGGAGTAGGATTGAATACTCATCAAACAATGATAGCGACAACAACACCAAAATCTATTATCAAGGAAAGTTGCTCTTATTTGTATGACAATACGTATATGATGATGTACTCATTAGGTCAATTGTTTACCGGTAATATTCCGATGAAGGACATGCACGGAGTCATTGCAATTACAAAAATCGGTGGAGATATGATTGATAAAAGTGGCAGAGCAGCAGGAGTTTTATTAACGGCTCTTATCTCAATGAACCTTGCATTGCTCAATATTTTGCCAATTCCTGCATTAGATGGCGGGCATTTGATGTTCCTCATTATTGAAAAAATCATAGGCAAATCTCTTGACGATAAGATTGTAGAAAAAATTTCAACAGTATTCTTTGCTTTGTTGATTATTTTGATGATATATGTTGTATTTAATGATATAGTTCTTTTGATAAAAGGATAATGAAGCAATAAAAAGGCGGCTCATTCTGAAAGAATGAGCCGCCTTTTTAATTTCATAAATTTTAAGATTTAATCAGCAAACTTGCTCCGATAACTCCGGCAGTATTACCGAGTTGAGCAGGAACAACTTTAACTTCTCTTTGAATAGTCATTGCGCGTTTTGCGATAGTTTCTCTGATAGGATCTAATAAAATATCTCCCGCATCAGCAACACCACCGCCAATGATAATTTTTTCAGGATTTAAAAGGTTAACAACACTGGTTAATCCCATACCAATATATTCACCCATAATTCTGAAAATTTGTCTGGCAACCGGATCTCCTTCTTTTGCAGCAACAGCAACGATATATGGTGTAATATCAGGGTTAGCAAGTTCTCTGTATTTAGTAGATTTTCCGCCTCTAATGTATTCTTCAGCCATTGCAACAATGCTTGGTCCTGAAGCATAAGCTTCTAAACAACCTCTGTCACCACATCCGCAAAGAGGTCCGCCTTGCATGTTTAATTTGATATGACCGATTTCACCTGCTGCATTATCAGCACCGCGAACCAGTTTGCCATTAATAACAAGACCGGAGCCGATACCTGTTCCTACAGTAATACAAACAAGGTTTTCGCAACCAACACCAGCTCCGTAGTTTAATTCCCCAAGAGCAGCAGTTCTTACGTCATTATCAACGCGTGTTGGTATTCCAAATTCCTTTTCCATTATTTCTGCAATAGGTACATTTACCCATCCAGGAATGTTTGGTGCAAGTCTTACAATACCTTTTTTGCAATCAATTTGCCCAGGAAAACCAAATCCCATACCTTCTATATCAGAAGCTTTTGTTTTTGTTTCCTTTAGCAAATCTCTGATAGCATCCTTCATGCTGTTTATTGTGTATTCATAACCCATCTCAGCTCGTGTAGGAATTGAGTTTGAATAAATAATTTTCCCTTTATCGCTAACAAGCGCTATTTTAACATTGGTTCCGCCAACATCAATACCAATTCTTTGTGCCATTTCTAACATTCTCCTTCCTATTAATGTTATAAATTTTAACACAAAGATAACATTTATGTTAAAATATCCTTATGATAAAGCATATTACACCTATAGTGTTATTATTAATTTCAAATATATTTATGACTTTTGCATGGTATGGTCATTTAAAATTTAGAAGTATGCCTTTGCTGATTGTTATACTTGTAAGTTGGGGAATTGCATTTTTTGAATATTGTTTCCAAGTGCCGGCAAACCGCATTGGATACGATTGTTACAATGCGGTTCAGCTTAAAACAATTCAGGAAGTTATTACGCTTCTGGTGTTTTCGTTCTTTTCTGTATTATATTTGAGAGAAGAATTCAGATGGAATTATCTAATCGGATTTATTTTTATAGTCCTAGCAGTTTTCTTTATATTTAAAAAATAAAATATATTTTTATTAAACCGCTGCAAACAAAAGAGCAATTCTATCCACATCAGCATTCGGATCAACTTTAGTAACATTTTTTACAAAAGCTTGATGCACGTCAATGCATTTATCCGTATCTTTAGCACAAAAATCATTTAAACCTTTTATATTCGTTTTTCTAAAATTATTCATTGTTTTTACCAAAGCTTCTTTTAATACTGCAATCTCCTCTAAGGTGGCATTATTTTTTGTCATTTTTTGTGCTAAATAATTCAAATCCTTTGCTGACAAATGTTGGATACCTCTAAAATTCACCATAGAACGTCCTACCGTTTCCATTGGATTAGTTAACGCTTCTTTAGGCTCTTCATTTAGCTTTGGAGAAGTTTCTTCTTGAGAAATTTCTTCTCGCATTTTTCCTCTCATATTTACTGTTGATGTTTGTGGTGCTTCAACAGTTCCAACATTAACATTAGGTACTTCCATTATATATTCTCCTTTCTACAACTTCTACATACATAAATAATAAAAACATAAACTCTTAAGAAATTGCCTTGAAAAAAAATAATCTTTACACAACGTTACATACTTGATAAAATAAATTTTATGAAAAAGATAGCTCTAGTTAGTCACGGATGTGCAAAAAATTTGGTAGATTCTGAATTGATTTTGGGACTTCTTGCTCAAAACGGTTATGAAATTACACTTAATGAAGAAGAATCAGATATTGTAATTGTGAACACTTGTTCTTTTATTTGCGACGCAGAAAGAGAATCTATCCGTTCTATTTTGGAACTCGTTAATGTTGGGAAAAAAGTTATTGTTACAGGTTGTTTGGCACAAAAGCACCCGCAAGACTTAAAAAAAGAAATTCCTGAACTTGTTGCAGTTGTTGGAACAACCGATTTTACCAAAATTGTTGATGTAATTAAAAAGATTGACAAAGAATACGTATGTGAAGTTAGTGAAACTCCAGAGTATGTTTACCCAGAGAATGTAGAACGTCAACAAATTACGATGGGCGCAAGTTCTTACATAAAAATAGCAGATGGTTGTAATTACCGCTGCGGATATTGCGTTATTCCGTATTTGCGTGGCGATTATCGCTCAAGAAAAATTGAAGATATTATAGAAGAAGCGAAAAAGCTTGTAAAAAAAGGTGTTACAGAAATTATTTTAATTGCACAAGATACTACTAGTTATGGTATTGATTTATATAAAAAGCCTTCGCTACCAAAGCTTCTTGAAGAGTTAAATAAAATCGAAGGATTAGGCTGGTTAAGATTTATGTATGCGTATCCGACACATTTGGATGATGAATTAATAAATGCAATTGCCAAACTTGATAAAGTCGTTAAGTATGTTGATATTCCGCTCCAGCATTCACATCCGGAATTGCTAAAGCTGATGAACCGCCCAGCTTTTGATTATCGTCCTATGATTGAAAAAATAAGAAAACAAATTCCGAATGTTTCAATCAGAACGGCATTTATTGTAGGATACCCCGGTGAAACAGAAGAACATTTTGAACACCTATGCGACTTTGTACGTGAGATGAAATTTGACAGAATGGGTGTATTCAAATATTCTCGTGAAAAAGGCACTCCATCTTATAGTTTGCCAAATCGAATTCCTGCAAAAATTGCAAATCAAAGATACAAGAAATTGATGGAAATTCAACAGGGCATATCTATTGAACGCAATAAAAAATTCGTCGGACAAACAATTCCTTGCATAATCGAATGTTGCTCAGATGATGGTGAGATTATTGCACGTACACAATTTGATGCTCCGGAAATAGATGGAATTGTGAACATTCGTACCGATAAGGTTGTGGTCCCTGGTGATATTGAAATGGTTAAAATAGTTGCCTCTACAGAATACGATTTAATTGGTGAAATATAAAATCGTATGAACGAGTTTGATTACGCACGAGATGCACTCAGATATATAATTCGAGAAAATGATATAACAGAAATTTATATTCCGTATTATTTATGCGACGTTATTAGACATGCCATTGTTGCAGAAGGTGCGAAACCTCTGTTTTATCATATTGATGATAACTTTATGCCAAACCAATCTTTTCCAAAAGAAAGTTATCTGTTATATCCTAATTATTTCGGAATTTGTGACAATAATGTAGATAAACTTGCCGAAATCTATCCCAAATTAATTGTTGACAATGCGCACGCGTTTTATGCAAAGCCAAAGGGATTTGCAACAATTTATTCTCCGCACAAATTCAAAAATTCAAATCCTGACAGAAGAGAAATTTTTGATAAAATTCATGAAAAATTGGCAGACAGAAATCAACTAAATATTGGCATGCCGGAGAACGCAATTCCATTTTGCTATCCTTTTTTAGCTAAAAATCTTGAGGAAGCTGATGATTTAGTAAAAATACTGCAAAACAAAGGACTCGCAATTTATAGATATTGGAATCCTTTGCCAAAAAGTTATAATGAATATAAATTTTATTCGAGACTTGTTCCAATTCCGCTCGATGATTATGTTTTAACTCCCAATCTCCAATAGTATTCAACAAGATAACTTATTGCATCAAACGGGTGTTCCAAGAATTTAAAATCTCTGTTTGATTTAATTTGATTATGAGTCGGAACATCAACAATGCTTGTCCCTTCTTTGAACGAAAGATTGTAAATGTTATACAAAATCCACTTACACCTTCTTGAATCTACAAATAAATGATTTTCACCGTTTGAATTTTTTACTCGCGCGTTAAATGCTGAAATGCGATTTAATATTGGCGGATTGTAATCTCTAAGCCTAAATTTCACATTATCATATCCGTGATTTTTCAATGCATTTTTTATTATTGCATAATTTGTATACTCACTTTGAGTACTTCTGTTATCACCTGACGCATCACCATTAATAATTATTTCTGATTTATGTTTTGGATATCTTCTCAAAAATTCTTCAATACACTGTTGAGTAGAAGTATTTTCAATAACAATTTCATCAAAGAAATAAACATTCTCATTATCCTTATGAGCAAGTGCCCAACACATCGGATCTACGTTAAAATCACAAGTTAAATGAAATGGTAAATTCGGATTATAGCGAAGTTTAAGCTTATTTGATTCACTAAATCCTTTTACCACCAAACCTGATGAATAATCTCCAAAATTACCCAAAACATTTATGTTATAGTACTCTTCATCAAAACTATCTTTCATTGATTGTATAAAATGTTTAGGTAAATATATATTATTGGTGGTAGGTGCAATTATGAGTCTGTAATTTTCTTTCGGATGTTCTACAAACCTTTGCCAAATCCATCCTTTGTCAGCTTGAGGGTTTGTATGTCCAAATAAACGATACCTGAAGTCAACCCAATTTTTTCCTCTATATGTATTTCTTAATCGTCCGATTAGCTGTTTAAAAGAAGAATCCGTTATCTGCGAAGCCTCTTCTATTTCAGCCCAATGCAAATTTAATGATTTGAATTTTTCCGGATCATCCAATGCAGAAAACAATATTTCAGAACCATTTGAGAACTTTATTACTTTATCGACTTTATTATACGTATAATCTTTTTCAGCAATATAGCCCAAATTTTCCAGATGATCTAAATAAGAAACCAATGTGGTTTTTCTCACAAGCTCATACTCTTTAGCGCCAACCAACCCTCTACAACCGGGATATTTTTTTGCCAAAAGAATTCCTAACAAAGAACCGCACCAAGTTTTTCCGCTACCATAACCGCCTTGATAAATCGCAATATCCAGAGAATTTGAATGTGGGATTTCGATAAATTCCCTTTGCTTATCTAAAAGTTTATATTTTACCATTTGCGAAACCTCTGATACATATCAACAGAATTTTTCATGAGAAATCTTTGCGACTTGCTTACTTTACTAACCTTAAGCAGAGCATCGAATACACAACTTGAAAAATACCTGTCATTATCTACATAGTTATGATTTTCACATAATACGTCGTGAATAAGTGATGGTATTAAAAATTTTGGATCGGTTTTTGCACCTATATTGCGCCCAAAAAGACGGGGTATAGAAGCCCCGTCCCAGCAATAATTTGCTTTTATTCTGAATTTGTATGATTTATTCTTTTTAAAATCTTGCAATACTACATCCAATTGTTTTTTGCTTTCAAACGGATATTTTAAAATTGCTTTTTTCTCGACAGTTGACATAGATGGTAGCGGATATCGCATTTTTACACAAGGCAATGCGCTGAAATTAATTGCAAGATATTTGTCTTTGTACCATTCCATTTTATACTCCCAACTTTTTGTAATCTCCTGTCTCAAAAAATTCGTCAAGTTGTTTTGCCGAAAATCCTAATAGTTTGCCAACTTGGTCAATATACGGATTGCCACGGTAGAAGTTGTTGGCTTTAAGTTCAATCTTTAATGCCTTTAGGTCAATTACCACTTCGTCCTCTCCTTGGGTCGAGGTGTCAACCAGTCCCCTAACCATTTCTATCACATCTTCAAAATCCATACCCTTCACTTTATAAATTGCTCTTTCTACATCAGCTGCGGTAAGTGAAAGCATATTAATGCGTTCTCTTTCCGATTTGGCAATTTCCTCTTCCGTATAACCTTTTGCCACAAGTGAATTTTCTGTTTCTTCTATTAAAAATCCATACTTGTGATTATACTCTACGATAAAATCCATTCTTTCTTTTTCAGTATATGGTTTTTGTAACATTGCTTTAATTTCCATTTTTTATATCCTTTCGTTTTAGTCGCTTGGATGTTTGGAGGATTGGAGGTATAGCTGATTTTAAATCGCTAATTGTCAATCCCCTAATCCTCAAGCCCTCTAATTTATATACCCGCAAGCATACCAATGTCCATCTCCGTAACCTCCAGCGGCGGGCTTATGTATATAACAGAACTGAAACCCTGACTCTTTTAAAGAACAAAGCGTCCCTGCTCTCCCTACCACACTGTTTATATTTGCAGTCCCAGTTGTACTGGTATATGACAAAGAAACAATAGTGCTTGTAACAATAGGAAGCGAATTATATGTTTTCAAAAATGTAACCGGAGCCATAACCGATTCCGCCTTCTCGATAGATAATACTCCACCTTGTTCACACCAACCGTCTGACCATACCCTATACCAAGAAGTGCCATTGACGTAGGTTTGCGTAACGTGAGGAAGTGCAAGTTGTGACTGTGTTGATTCATAATTTACTGTCGTTTTAATTTTAGTAATTCCGTCACTAGATAAATTTGATAAACCAACATTTGCACAACTCGCAACTGCTGTATACATGTTAGCAGCCTGTTGTTTTACCATCTCAGCTTGCGCTGATGCTTGTTGAGAATACGTTTCTGCACTTTGAGCAGAGCTTAACGCATTTTGTGCATAATCACTTGCATTCTGTATTTGAACAATATTTTCTGCGCAAATGCCAATTGAATTCTCTCCGCTTAAATCTTCTGATATTGCAATAAAACCGGCATTATTTAAAATAGAGTCTTTTGTTTCAAGAGCTTCATTTGCAGCTACTTTGGCATTTAGCGCATACTGTTTTGCAGAAAAATCAATATCTTCTACTTTACCTTCCGTTTTGGTCGCCCATTCTTTTGCCAACATGTTATTATGTTCTATTGAGTTATTAGAAATTTTAAGATTGCATTTGTTTTCATTAGAACGTATATTTATATTCATAACTTTATACCTTCAACTTTCTTTGGAAATACTGTTATAGTATTTAGATTCCCAATATCAGAATTATTTATTGATACAGTTTCTTCAATTCCATTTTCTAAGCAAATTTTTATTCCAAAATAATATATTTCAAAAGCTTTGTTCTTTGGTACAGTCATCAAATCAGTATAATCTCCCGTGAGTTCAAAAACAACAGACGACAGCTTATTAGAGTTTACGAATAACTCCTTGCCAATAGTTTTTCTGTCCTTGTCCTGTATTGCAAAATAAACTTTATAATTTTTTTGAGTATTCAATCCGCAAACTACAATTGTGCCACTATCACCCTGAACCATAGTTATATTTCCATCATTGTCAATATTTATTGCCATGAAACCTCCTTTTCTTATTTGCCGCAAGCGTACCAATTTATCGGCACTCCGCCAGACGCATTGCAGAACCTAAATTTTTCACCATATTTTTTGTACACCCACGGTGTATGGTCATTACTCATTGACGCACTTACACCGGTTACGACAATCGCATAATTTGTATCGGGAAATGCCTTTATGAATGTTACATTACCATACCTGCTATCACCTTCAAAAGATTTTGAATAACCGCCTTGCTCCAGCCAAATTCGCGTTGTTTTTTCTTTATCTGCAAAATACTCACGATACCAAGAACTCCCATTTATATATGTTGTTACATACATTCCATTCTCTGAAAACAATTCTGTTATATCATCTTTTGCCTCTTCAAATTTAGAATTAACATTTTCCTGAAGCTCACTAATCGAATTGTTTACACTTGCTATATTTGAGTTTGCTCCCGCATAATTTGAAACAACAGTTTCGCTTAAATTACTAATTTGATTTTCCAAATACCTAAAATTATTATTCATCACATCTGACGATGCCAATGCTCCATATTCAATTTCTGTCAATGCCATCCGCAGAACTCCTTTCACTGATTAAGGTGTCATAAATTTTGTCCAATTTTTTATTAATATCAATAATTTGTTCTTTCATATTGCTAAATTCACTTTTTGTAATATATACCTGTGCAACCTCAGTTAAAATTTCTCTGTGTGTATGTTCAAGCTTTTCAGGTGTTACAAACAAATTGTATTGAAAAACTATTGCAAAACACATCAAGAGAGCCGGCGCATATTTATACAATAAATCTTTATTCATCAAAGACTTCCGCCCCCTCCCATATATGCACTTAATGCTTTCATTAAAACACTTAAAATACTGCTTGCAGAATCCGCAGACGCACCGAGGCCGTTTGATGAGCTTGAAGAACTTGTATAATGCTTCGCATTCCCCGCACTGGTCTTGAGTGATTGATTTTGCATATCGGAAATAACATCATAGCCATCCATATAAGCCGCCAATAAATTATTCATCATTTTTGCAGTATTCTCCTGAGACGACGCAATTAACTCGTCTACGTAAGAAGCTAGAGCCGTATTATTTGAATCTGATAAATTCTTGTACAAATCAGTAGTCTGAGATGAACGCACCATATTCCTTTCCGATAACGGATTAATTATATTATTTTCTAAATTCTTATAACTGTTTGAACTGAGCGTTTTTGTAAAAGCATTCAATTTTGCTTGGTTTGTTGTGGAATTTATATTTGGCGTTAAATATTCGTCAAGCAACGAGCTGATATTATTGTTGACATAATTATAAATCGTATCAAATGCTGTGCCCGACTTGAAGTTTGCAGTCGTACCTTTATTATTTGTTGTCGCAGTTGCATACGGATTTGTAGTGGTTGTTTTTCCATATACCGTAGAATAACTGCCATTTGATTTTTGAGATTGTTTTCCCATATTTCATCCTTTCTGTTATACACTCTTTATCTTTATTTTTCCGAACTCAATATTTTTAATACAAAAATCATCACCGGCTTCTTTCGTAAAAATAGTCATTTGCAAAGTTTTGAAATAAGACGTTGGCAAACTTTTTGTTGCATTAATATCTTTTGCGGGAAAATAATTTACATCCCAGTACCCGATGTCAAAATACAGAGATTTCTTTAAACCTTTTGTTTTGATATGACGAGTTTTGGAAGTCGAACTGTCATAATTCTTGATATATTCAACATAAAAACTGTTGTTGTAATACATGTCTAATGTAACTTTTGGCGGGAATGAAACTATTTTTACAGAATTTTCATACCCCAAATTTAGCGGTGTGCATTTGTAAAACGACTCAATAAACTCTCCGTCAAAAGACGTTGAGTTGTATTCTTCATAAATTTTTGCACCGCCTGAGTAAAGAACCCCATCAATAATCGCAAAGCAATTGATTTTTTGCGATTTTCGCTTTATCCAGCATTTTCTCAAATAGTCGTAAATCATTACAGTTGAATAACTTGCATCGTCATCAGGCAATAAAAACCAAACTTCGTTTCTATCCTCTGTCACAACCGAAAGTGTTTTTATTTTATCGACATTTCCGGTTTTAATGCTGAACAATTCGTCCTGAATATCCAAAGCAATATTGTCGCCCAGAGTTTGGTTTCCATTGATAATTTGCTTGAAACAAAATACCCCTTTTTTGGTATGGTCATAAAAATAAAGTTCCGTTCCATGGAAAACCAATGAATTAAAAGAAGCACACCCACCGGGGAACTCCATCGTTTTTGCAAAATATGATTCATCGTCGTTCTTTGAGATCAGACAAGAAGAGTTGCTGTGAAATACTGCAAGCGTTCCTAAGTACGGATATATTGCAGTAACATTTTTTACAAATTCGATGTATCCTGCGGAAGTAGCTAACTCCGCTGATGATGTCGAAAAATCATAGATATTTTCTTGCATAGAATACCAAAGAATTTGACCTTGGAATATCCATAATCTGCCGGCAAAAACCTTTAATCCAATACCTTTGATATCGCGCCCGTCAACATCTTTAAGGTTCATCATCTTAACTTCGTCAAGATTTCCTTCTTCATCAAGATTTTCCAACTCAATACTTAATAATTCATTAGAATTGGAAAATACCCATAAATCTGACCAACCTTGAGTTACGTCTGTTGCGCAGGATTTTGATGTCACGCTTAAACCCGAAACTTTGAGCGTAAGAGTTCCCGAGGTTGGAGAAAATAAGTAGATTTTTCCCTCTTCTTCGGATTCCGTATGAACGAAAAAATGAGATTTTCTTTTTTGTACACTTTCAAAAATGTTAATTATAATTTCACCCTCGGGTATAACATCACAAACGCTAACATTCCCTTTAGAAGTCCTGATTCCGACACCGGAATTAACTTCCGTAGCAAATAACTCAACATTTTGCATATCGGACGCAGTGATTATCGAAGAAGAATAAAGCGAATTACTTCTGTTTATTCCCGAGAAATTATTACAAACTAATGCCGTTCTTTGCATGAATACTATCCTTTCTTAGATTTTTTATCATTACTTGAGGTTAGGGTGAGGGGGATAAATGTATGGGTTAGGCATGAGATTACTGAAAAAGAGGGAATAAGACGTTTTGAATAAACCAGTCATCCTGAAAGCGTAGAAAATAAGGATGTAAATCCGTAATTTTCAAGCTGTTCAGGATCTGACCAAAATATAAGTATCATGCCAAGTTGGTAAGATCCTGAAATACGCCTTATTTCTTATCTCAACCACAAACACTATGTCTAATTTTGTCGGCTATTCAGGATGACGATGAAATAAGGTAATAGGGTAATAAGAGGTTAAAAAGTCATTCTGAGGCTGATTAAGCCGAAGAATCCAGTCGATTTTATAACATAT
>CAZCZF010000041.1:0-17154 GCA_964503025.1 uncultured Vampirovibrio sp.
TAAAAATGTTTGTGTTAAAATTCAGATGAGAAACGAGTTCGTCACAAAATGATAATAAAGTGACCATATCAAAATGTTACGTTCTCCATTGCAAACATTGATTTTTAGGTTATAAAACAAAGTTGTTGTAACTCTCGTCAATTTGGTCTTGTTCAATCCCGATATATCTCAAAGTTACTGTTGGACTTGAGTGGTTGAATATTTTTTGCAAGATTGCAACATCCTTAAATTTTTGGTAATGATGATAGCCAAAAGTTTTTCGCATTGTGTGTGTTCCGACTTTTTCAGGTAAACCCGCTGCTTTGCAAGATTTTTTGATGATTCGATATGCGGTAAATCTGTCCATGCGGTTTTGAAATCTTGTTGTAAAAAGTGCTTCGTCAGAGCGTTTGCCTTTGGTAAATTCCTCAAACATTGGCTTTAATTTTGAATTAATCGGGAAAGATTTGTACTTGCCGGTTTTCTTTTCAACAATTCTTATGTGGCTTTTGTTGCGGACATCTGCGACATTTAGTGCTACGATGTCCGAAATTCTTAATCCGCAATTTGTTCCGATTGTGAGCAATAATAAATCTCGTTTGCTTTTCTTTGCCAAATAATTTTCAAGCTTGCGTAAATGTTCTAAATTTCTAATGGGTTCAACTGTTGTCATATTTTTCTCCTTTTGCTTTTCCACCTACAATTTTCAAGGAAAAAGGAGGTTTACTTTAGAAAGTCCTCAGTTTCTGCAATAATCTCTTCAAAGTCGTCATTAGTTAGTTGCAAATAAGGTCTTGCAGGGATTGAGGCTGATTTGTTTTTACCTGCTTGTCCTCCGAGTTGATGGATTGCGGCGTAATCAAGGTTTGAACCTATAACGGCTGAATCGTTGTCATAATAAGTATTAACAGAACTTGTGAGTTGACCTTCAACTTGCAAAATTTGTCCCGGCCATTTGCGTTTTTTCTGATGTTGTTTTTTAGTTGATTCTGCTAAATCTTGCCATTTTGGTCTACCTTCATTTTTAAAATTTTCTTCTGTTGAATAAGCAAAAATACCTGCGATGTTTTTCATTAACGGTCGCAGGTTTTCGCCTTTTTGAGCAAGTTCAAGCAGTTTTTCGGTAACGGCTTTATTGTCAATTTGAATTTCTATCGGTTCATCCATTGAATTTATCTCTGATTGGATAATTTGCAATCAAAAGTTCTTTAAAAATTTTGTTGGTTCTATCTGTTCCCTGACGGTTATTTATGCCGTTTTGACGTTCAACCTCGACCATTTCAAAATCTTTGTATAATTCTCTTATTTTTGGAGAATCGTCATAAGACAGAAGAAAACGCCCTTTGATATCTTTTAAAACATCTCTTAAACGCTCGTGGTCAAAATCTTCTGTTGAAGTTACAACATAACCGCAACCTTTTGAATACGGCGGATCACAATAGAAAAATGCTTCTTCGCAATCGTATTGCTTGATTAATTTTTCAAAATCACGATTTTCAATCATTACTTTATCTAAGCGTTCATGGATTGCATCAATTTTATCTGGAACATTTTTTAAAGATTTGCAGGCACCGCCTGATGAGCGTTTTACTGTTCCAAAAGTATCACCACGACCGCCGAATGAACGAGTAATCAAATAATAAAATTGAACTGCTTTTTGAATATCTGTAATCGGAGTTGCGTTTAAATATTGAAAAAAGATTTCACGTGAACCTAAGAGATACTTAAATTCTTCTTTAAAGGCATTAGGGTGGTATTTTACGATTCTAAAAAGGTTTACAAGTCTTCCGTCAAGGTCATTGTAGATTTCTAAATCTGCCCATTTTTCTTTGTAAAACAAAACCCACGCACCTCCACCAAAAGGTTCAATGTAAGATTTAATGTCTTTGGGGATTAACGGTTCAATTACTTTTCTAAGTAATCTTTTTCCGCCAACCCAATTTATCAAAGATTTTTTATCAATTGTCATTCTAAACTCCTTTAAGTTTTGTTCAAATAGCGTTCAAACACTGTTTAAATTAATCAACCAATGCAGATGCAGGATTGTGAGACCACCCGACATCAGGAGAAATTCTTTTGCCTGTTAGAGGGTCTGTATAAACAGTAACAGGTTTGTATTCGCCTGATTTTTTGGATACAAGTGCCATTTGTTCGGATAGAGTACCGTTTGAAGAATACGGCTTTATTTTCTTTTTGGTAATATTTCTTTCAGAAAGTGCATTAACTCTGCATCTGCACCTCCAACCATTCGGTGGATAAAAACTTTTCCAAAACGGATCATCATACCTGTAAACCAAACCGTTGAGCATTGCGTGTTCAGGTCGGGTAGCAGAATCCATAACGGCAACATATTCCCAATAAGGACGATTATCCACATTATCTATCTGTGTTTTGTATCTGCTTGTTTGATAAGCGGTTTGCATATTAACGGAATAAATGGTTTTTAATCTGTACATTGAACCGAGTTGGACTTTTTCTGCATTACCTTGAGTATCAACTATAATCTGCTCGCTCCACCAACCACGTTTTTGTAAAGTCGGTTTTAATTCTTTTGAAAAATCTTTAAAGGTTTTTCCTTCTTCTAAGGCTTTATCTAAAGCAGAGCGGATATCTTTTAAGATATCTTCTCGCATAACTTTTGCAACCGTGAAAGATTTTTTGTGGGCATCTTGCCAAAGTTCGTACCAATCCCAAGTAAATTTATTGTTTTTATTCTTGAAATATTTAATTGCAAGACTTGGTGCAAGTTTAAAAAGAGTTTTAAGTTCTGCCATAAGCAACCTCTGAAAGTCTTTTGGCAACAGCTTCAACAACATTTACGGTTACAGCATTTCCTGCCATTTTGTATAAATGAACATCGGCAATACCGAGTTTTCTTGCAGTTTCAACCATCTCATCAGGAAAGCCTTGAAGCCTGAAACATTCTAACGGAGTCAGACGGCGAATTCTGTAACCGTCAATTGTTCCCATATTGCAGCTTGTATCAAGTGTTTGAGAGCAACCTTTGCCAACTCTGCCTCTGCGGGTTTTAGATTTTGGAAATGCCAAATTTATACCGTCACCGACTGTTGCAATGTCATAGCCTTGTTTTGTACCGTTTCTGAGTTTCATCAAAGGAGTATCACCTGCAACTTTTAAAGTTTCAACAATATTTGATTCTTTGTATTGATTAAATCGAGGTTTGTTGATAAAAGCGGCTTGATTACCGTGCGAAGCGGTTATACAAGGGCTTATTCCGTCTGTTGTATAAATTCTTTTACCTTGCGAATTTTTAGTTGTTTCTGAAATTTGATTTAATTCGATTTTGCAAGAATTCTCTCTATTTGAGTTTGTGATAGGAAATATTTTTCCGGCACATTCTTTTCCATAACATCCGACAATGTACACTCTTTCCCTGTTTTGAGGAACTCCGAAGAATTTAGAATTAAGTAATTGCCATTGAGTTTGATACCCAAGGTCGGAGAGAATTTTAAGTATTGCTTGGAAAGTTTTTCCTCCGTCGTGATTAAGTAAGCCTTTAACGTTTTCGAGAATAAAATATTGGGGTCTTTTGTCTTTGAGAATCCGTGCGACTTCAAAAAACATTGTGCCTCGGCTGTCTTCAAATCCTCGTCTTTTTCCTGCAATAGAAAAAGATTGGCAAGGAAATCCCGCACAAAGGATATCGAAATCGGGGAGTTCTTCTGTTTTGATGTTTCTAATGTCATTAAAAAATAATTCCTCGCTTGTATCAAAAAATGCTTTGTATAATTGATTTGCACGCTCATCGCAATCACAGTAACCGATTGATTTAAAACTTGCTCTTTCTAAACCGATTCTAAATCCGCCGATACCTGAAAATAAATCAAGAAAGCGGAGTTGTTTTTTATTCATCAAGTCCATCGCTCCTCCCTTGCAGTTCGCACAAAAACAGGGCTTTTTGGAGTGATTCTTCAAACTTTTTGCTTTTTAAATTTTTATCGGTTAAAAGTTCATAGGCTTCTTCATAGCTTTCGCAAGATTCAATAAGTGAAATCAAAGGCGAAATCATCTTTTGAGCCTGCTCTGTAAGATTTGTTTCAGAGATAAATTTAAAAAGATTTTCAATTTGTTCTTGTCCGGGGGCGGTGGGTTCTTGCTCTGAAAACTCTTTGAATTGCGGATTTTGGATAGGATAAACATCTTCCCTTATATCAAAATCCTCATCTTCCAAACCGTAAGTTTTGATAAAATATTCTTTTGTGAATTTTATACCTGTTTCAGATAGGATTTTATCTCTTTGTGCAAGAGTCAAATCAACATCTTCAGGTGCATACATTTCAAAAATTGGGATATCTTCATTTGAATAATTTATTTCATAAATCCAACGGATTAGTTGATTTATTACACTTTCAACAAGTTTTTTATCTGAATCAATAATATCTTGTCTTACTTGCATGTGAGTATTTGAAGCGGCATAACTTCCTGTTGAGCCGATTTCCGTTGTTAGGGTTTGTCCTAAAATCGCTTTTGAAATTTCCGCATTCATTTTATCAATTAATTTTTCATAAATTTCAGCGGAGGAGGATTTGTTGGCTTCTTGGATTTCGACTGATGAATCGTCAGGAATGACGGCAATTGCATCTTGCACCATTTCTTCAAGCATATCAGCTAAAGTGTTTGTTTCTTCTTGAGTCGCTCCACGAGGGTGTTTTCCTATAAGATGAGGCATTCCGTATTTTTCCGTGAATACAACCCAAAATTTAAGTCCGCCTTTTTTAAATGTAACAGACCAAAATACGCGAGAAAGCGTGCGTTCGCCGTAAGGGTTGTTGTAGCTTGGGTTATTTTGAGCAAGCAAAAATTTTTTTTCGGAAACAATTTCTCCGTAGTAATTTTCTTTTGTTCTGAATTTTAGATTGTTGTCATCATCAAAACAAAACCATTCGGGCGGTTTTGCGATTATTTTTTCAGGCAGGATATATCCTGATTTTTCTTTTTTCCACATTATTTCAAGCGGTTGAAAGCCGAATTGAGTTGCATCTAAAATATCGGAAATCAATTTATTAATATCAAGTTTTTTAAGCAGTTTTTCTATTGTTTGGGCTTTTTCATCTTTATCAAGCCCTCTGTTTATTTCCCAATCGAGGGATAAAACACCTGCTTTTCGAGATTGAGTGCAAGCAAAAACGTGAGGGTCACACAAAAGTTCTCTGTATATTTTTATATCTTTCCCCTGTTTTTTAAGCACTATATCAGGGTCAGGGAGAATATTTGCCAATGAGTAGAAATTCAGAGCTCGTTTTCTTGTTGCAATTTCATCGGACAGGGTATTTTTTGCGGAAACTTTTTTCAAAATATTTTCTTCCATATATTTTTTAAGCTCCCGTATTTTTCTTGAATGTACTTAGCATATCGATACCGCCGACTTTGTAGATATTTTCAAGCACATCTATTTCGAATATTTCAACGGCATCGACTATTAATTTTGCGTAGGTAACAGACATTGTTGTTTCATATTCGGCATTTTCGTGCGGTTTAATATTGCCTAACGGAAATTCTTTAAAAGTTCCGATTAAAAACGCTGTTGCGGGAACTTCTTTAATTCTTCCCGTTCCGTTGTAGGTTTCAAGGTTGGCTCTAACTTGAATCATTGTTGCTAAAAACGGATTAGAGCAGATAGCCATAACCGAGGGGTAAAGTGCATTCCATTTAATTTTGCATTCAAGTTTATCAATACCTGCGAAAAATTCGGCTGAACCTACCATACCGAGGGCTTTGTGTTCCGCCATTTTGTGTTTTATTTGCGGAAGCTGAACTTCTTCGGCACGACCTAAAAGATTAATTCCGTTCATATATACGTTTGCGTTGGTTAATTTATTTATTTCAATTTTGGACATATTTTTTCCTTATATTCTTTTGAACATTTCGCAGTTTTTGATTTCAATGTCGGAGTAGTGGAGGAACACGTATTCATTGCTAAGAGCTTGCACTAAGGGACATTTGTAGAGATTTTTGCAGTTAAAACACAAATCGTTGATATCCGTGTGAACTTCTAAATTTCCGTGGTTATTTACGGTGCAAAACATTAAGATGCACCTAATGATTTGAGCAATTCTATGTTGATAAAAGATTCAAAAGTTATACGCTCAGCCGGTGTCGGAGGCATAAATTCGATATCAAAAGTTAAGTGACCGTTGGCAATTTCCGTTGCAGGGTTTTTGTCTGAATTAAAAGTACATTTACCGTCTATTAATGCACCACGACCTATAAGAGTTCTGATGAATTGGTTAACTGTTTCACAGATTGAATCAATTAAACCGTTATCAATCGGATAATCCATAAACTGAAGCATTGAGTATTCTACTGATTCGTGGAGAATGTCTGCTGTTCTTCTTACGTTGATAAAATTTGTCGGATGAGTTGAACTTGGATACGCTGCGGAGCGGTTACCCCAAGTCCTTATTCCCGAGCCGTAGGAGTTGAATATCGTAACAACACCTGCTTCGTTTAGGACGTTTACTTCTGAAGTCGGGTCATTAATCATTGAGGTTAATTGTCTTTCAACTCCGACTATTCCTTGAATTTCAGTATTTGACGGCGACCAATGATAACCTTTTTCAACATCTTTTGCAGCTATTACTCCTGCCAATCTTTGAGAATAGGGTTGTAGTTTTATTGAATCGGATTCCGAGTCATATACTTTTAAATGCGGATAACAAAGAATTATACGTTCTGATGAGGTGTTGAAATTTATTGAACCTTCTGAGCCTCTGCCTGTTATCACATCTTGAACGGTAGCTCCTACGGGAGCATCAACTATTCCCATTGCGCGGATTTTGTTGCAGATGGTGTTCATCTCACTAACTACTGCGGTTTCTTCGCAAAAAACAGGAGCGATGATTGTTTTAGGGTAGTATCCGAATAATGAGTAACAATCTTCAAAAGCTTTCATACCTGTGCGTTTGCCTGTAGTTGCATCAATTGAACCGTTAATATCTGAGATTTTTACATCTTCAACGGAAGAATGTTTTTCAGGATCATAGACATTAATAACTATTGCAATTCCCGCACCTTGGTCAAAGATTGATTGCAAGGCTTGAGGAATTGTAAAACCTGATTTGTGGTTGCCAAAATATTTAACGGCTTCTGTTTCATTAAGTATCAAAGTCGGTGTGTTGATTGTTTTACAGTCATCTTCGACATCTTCTATTGGTGCAGTTCCGACAATTCCGACTACGGCAGTTTTTACCGTAGAAATTGTTCTTGCACCTTTTGTTATTTCAATGGTTTCAACACCATGTAAAAATGATGCACTCATATATATCTCCTGTAGGGGTAAATGTAAGGGGGTAAAGGGGTAAATTTAAAGGGGTAAATTTAAATTAAATATTTTCTAAGTCTTGGACATTTTGGGTTGTGAGGGTAAAATTAATTCCGTATTGCCAAATTCCTGCGTTTTCAGAGATGAAAAAATCTTTTGTAGGCATTAATTTTGAACAACCGTCAGGCGAAAAGCCTGTTAAGATTGATTTTACGCTATCAAGGTATTCGTAAGCACCGTTATTTCCTCTAAGGTTTCTTGTAACGATTGTTATTGAAAACTCTTTTTTGTTTTCTTGGGTAATAAATCCAAGGGCGTTGGAATTTGTATAATTACTGCCTTGATAGTGAACAAGCAAAGCTCCTGTCGGGTGGAGCAGAATAAATTCTGATGGTTTGTCAGGAAAACCTTGAACCAAAACTTCAGGGAAAGAGGTTTTTAATTTTTCGATGATAGAGTTTTCTATTTGCCTAATTGTCATTATTAAAAGCTCCTGTGGTACTCGGCTTCGCCTGCGTTCCTACGTCGCCATCGAACGGTTTCGCCCTGCTACGGCTTTGCCTACACAAAGCCGTATCGGACTTCACACACGGCTCACGCATTTAATATTCAAGCATACGACCTTTGTTAAAGATTTTGTCTATAATCGTTTTATTCGTTTTATATTCCTGTGCGTTAAATCCCGATGTCTCAAACAAATCGTTTTCGGATTGCAGGGTTATTATTCCTTTTTGAATATCTTTCAGGGTTGAAATTGCATTTTTGTAAGCGGTTTCAATAACTTCAGGCATTTCGTTTCTCATTCTGCGTGAATAAAGAC
The DNA here is from genome assembly GCA_964503025.1 of uncultured Vampirovibrio sp. GTDB lineage: Bacteria > Cyanobacteriota > Vampirovibrionia > Gastranaerophilales > Gastranaerophilaceae > CAG-196. The sequence continues at coordinate 8,082 of CAZCZF010000041.1, forward strand.
GGTGGATACTCAAATCTATTGCAAGAATTCTTAAAATAGGGAAATGAGTATTGAGAGGCAGTGTGTAACGACCTCTCAAATACCCGTCGATGAGCGTAGAAGAGTAAAGGATAGCCTCTTGGGCGACGGCACGATTGATACTTTCTTGCCCATCATCAGAAGTAAGCTGGATAAGAGTAGGGGAGGAGGTTTGTGTTTCTATATCTTCAATCGTGCAATAATCCATTATATCAATATCCTTATTTCCTGACCTTCGGTTGCATTGTCTAAAGAATAGCCGTTTATGATAGCAGAATCGGTTGTTTTAACGGCTTTTCCGTCAGCATCTGAACTTATACTGTCGCCTGCCGAAATTGTTCCGCCGGCTTCAATGAGTAAAATTCCATAAATTGCAACAGGAGTGAATTGGTCTTTTTCTGTTGAAACATCTGATACTCCTAATGCTTTAGAACCTGCGGTGCAGTGATTTCCGTCAAAACCGATAAATCTGTGTTGTTCGATATCGGAGGAGGCTTTTATTGATTCAATAAGTAGAGGTTTGTAACCGTTATTTGTCATCATTACCTCCTTTTGAAGCTTCTTCTTTTACGGAAGTTTCAGTTTTTTGTTTTGTTCCTTGCTTATTTGTTGCGGGGGGGGTGGATTGTTTTGTTTCAGGGATTAAGGTTAAAAAATCCTCTAAACGTTTTGCTTGATTTTCCGTAAGTTCGATTGTAGAACCTTCAGAATAAAGCTTGCCGTTATGCATAATTGAAGTATGTTTGATTTTGTATTTAGCCATTAATCCTCCTAACCGTTAACCTTTGCGATAAGGAAACCTGCTTCCGCACCGACAAGGAACGGATCGTAAATATCGGTTGCACGGATATATTTGACTTTGTTTCCTTCTTTTTGGTACTCGTCAATATTTAGAGCATCTTTTTTTCGAACCCTATATCCAAAAGACGGGTCATATTCGGTTCTTGTGCTTCCGAGGTTTGGAACGTATGCAAGAATAACATTGTCTTTCCAAATACGCTCAAACTCGCCTTTTTCATTAGCAAAGATTGATTTTCCTATAAAAATATTTTCAACTTCAAAAATTTCTTTTAACAAATTTAGTGTTACTAATTTGTTTTGATTATCAGAAATACATTCTTTTAATTTTGGGTGACGTTTTAAAGATTTCCAAGCATCTTGCCCGATAATCATTGTATTTGGGTCATTTGCGATTTTAGCGGATACTTTATCTTTAGCGTCATCAACAATTGCTTGCGGGTCAGAATCTTTGTTGTTGAAACAATTTGTACCTGATAAAACCATTTTGTTTTCAGCAGGATAATTGTCTAAATTTTGAACCAAATCGGCGCATTGTTTTTCAAATTTCAACTGCAACCCGTCTGTAACGACATTTGTTGCATGAAGTTGGAGTTTAACTTTTTCAGCTTCCTGTTCTTCACGATAATCAATCGGATAGGATAAATCGTGTTCGGTTAAGGTTGCAGTGTGCTTTTTAAAACCTTTTGGCGAGATAACATTTGAATTAGCACGGATTGCACGTTCTGTATTATAGATTTGGAACGCTTCTTTGTTAAATTCAAAAATATCTACTTTTTCTTTTTCGGAATAAATTGTCGGAAACAGGTGTTGAGCAACAAAAGCGTTGTTGTGATAACCTCTTGCGACTTCCGAAAGATACGCATTTATGCGTAATTCTTCAAGTCTTCCCAATGTTGGCTCCTTTTATTTTAAATATCTAATTTCAAAAGTGCATCTCTAAACGAGATGTTTTCTTTTTCTGAAAGTGCTTTTGCTTCTTTGAAAATTTCAAGTGAATCTTCATCAGCGTTGGCAAATTTTTCCACATCATTTTTAGCGGATTGTTTGTCTTTTGTAGCAGTTTCATCAAATGTAATTTGGGGCGGTAGGGACTCGATAAAAGATTTAAAGTCGTGAACGACTGTCGAGTCCTCCCCAAATTTCTGTACTGAGTCAAGTTCTTGAAGAACTGACAGTACGGTTGATTTATTTGCAGGAACTAATATTCCTTTAGTTATTTGTTTATCAATAAATTCATCAAACTCACGATTTTTTATCATTGTTTTAATGTCTGATAATTCTTTTTCAATTGATTCTTTGTCTTTTGCTTTTTCTTTAAATGTTGCAACTTCATCATTAAGTGCAGAAATTTTTTCTTTCAAAGATTTAATTGTTTCTAATTTTTTATTGTTTTCTTTGAATTTTGCAAGTTGTTCTTCAAGTTCTGCAACTTGATTTTTCAAATCATCAATATCAGCTTCCGTAAAGTGTTCGGAATCATCATTAATTTCATTTGCTCCTTCAAATTCAAAGATATCGGATTCTGATTCCATAAATTTAATAGGTTCAAGTCCTTTAACCTGAGGAGTTGCAGCACCTAAGAATGAAACAGCTTTTAAGTATGCACCTTTACCTTCAAGGTTTCTGTAAAGTTCAACGGAAACTTTTTTGTATTTACCGTCATTAACATCTTTTTCAAATTCAGATGGTACATCTTTAAATGCAACTTTTAATTTATCGCCATCAGCTTTTACCGTATCAACCCAACCGTAAGCAGGTCCTGATTGTTGGTGGTCGATTGTGATAGGGGCTTCGCAGAATTTTGGGTCATAATTTTTAGCGATTTCTGAGATTTCTTTTTTGGTAAATTTACCTTGCGGATATTTACCTGCTTTAAAAACTTCGTAAAATTTCATCTTTCTTCCTTATATTTTTTCGGGGAAAATTTCAAACTGTATTCTCACTATAACGGGTGGTTTGAGGCTGTTTCAAATGACAAAGTCATAACTTTTAATTTGACAATGTCAATTGAAAACGAACATCAACCCACGTTATATTCTGAATATACACACCCCTTATTTTGGTTGCGGTTAATGCCGCAGCCTCTGTTTTTCCAAAGAAAAGGAATATTATGGAATTTTTAACCGAATTATCACCGTTTATTGAAAATGTAGGTTTTCCTGCATTGATTTTTGCCATTTGGTATATTTATCATCAATCGCAGGTTAAAGCCTTTGAACAAATTATCAAGAATAATTTTGATATTTTAAAAGATTTGCTTGAAACAAATCAGTACCACGCTGCAATCCTTTCACGAATCGAAAGTAAAATCGACAACAATCTTTGGTGTCCGATTCTAAAAAAGGAGGTTCACTAGATGAATCCTGAAAAGTTGCAATTAAAAGGAATGCTTGCGGAAAGCAAAAAACGCTTCCGTACATTGGATACGGAAGCGTCCGGCTTGGTTATTCTTATACGCTCACTTTTAAATCCGTATGAAGATGTAAAAAATCTTGATATGGAAAAAGTTAGCGTATCAACAAAAAGACTAACAACTGTTGTTGATGAATTAAAAACTTTGTCTGAAAAAATTAAAAAGTTGGAGGATGAGTTTGAATAGCAAAGAGTATCTTATCAATGAAGCTGAGCGTTTGTATGTAATATCAGCTAATACAGTAGAAGAAGTTGCTTCAAAATTAAATATTTCAACAAAGACTGTTTGCCGTTGGATAGAAAAATTTGATTGGAAAAACAAAAAGTTAAATTATACTCGCTCCAAGCAATGCTTTCATGAAGAACTGTATGAATTTGCACGAAAACTAATGAAAGATATTACACAAGATTTGGAAGCCGGAGAAAAAGTCGATCCCGGAAGAATGTACGCTTTTTGTAAAGTTATTCCAATGTTTGCCAAAGTCAAAGATTACGAAGATGTAGTATCTAAAAAAGAGAAAAAGGTTGTACCTCGTGGGCTGACTCCTGAACTTATTGCACAAATTGAAGAAGAAGTGCTTGGTATCACTCATAATGAACAAGATTACAACGAAGAAACAGAAGAAGAATAATTTTTTCCTGCCGTATCAATTAAGGTGGTTAAACGATAATTCAAAAGTAAAAATATGGGAAAAATCCCGAAGAATAGGAGCAACGTATGTTCAAAGTTATGAAGATGTAAGAGATTGCGTTAAAAAGACCGTTCCTGCCGTTTGGTTTTCATCAGCGGATGAATCGGCAGCTCGAGAGTACATTGATTATTGCAAACAATGGGCAACTTTATTCAATATTGCAGCCAAAGACTTAGGCGAACAGGTTTTGGATAAAGAAAAGGATATTAAAGCCTATGTTATCCAATTTTCAAACGGCACTAAAATTCACGCATTATCATCAAACCCAAAAGGTTTCAGAAGCAAAGGCGGAAAAGTAGTTCTTGATGAATTTGCTTTTCACAACAACCCCGAAGAATTATGGAAAGCCGCAAGACCTTGTATAACTTGGGGTTATCCATTAAGAATATTATCAACTCACAACGGTCAAAGTTGTTTGTATTACAAATTCTTGGAACAGGTTAACAATGGTAAACTCAAGTGGTCGCACCACAAAACCCCGATACATCTTGCCGTAGCCGAAGGTTTGATTGATAAAATCTATGGCAGACCAACAACAGAAAAAGAACGTCAGGATTGGCTTGATGAAGAATGTAAAAACTGTTTTGACGATTACACTTGGTTTCAGGAATATTGTTGTATTGCAATTGATGAAGCCTGTGCTTTTCTTCCCTACGATTTAATTTCAACGTGTGAAGTATCCGATATTTTAAAATCACTTGATGAAATAAAAGGGGATTTGTATGTCGGAATTGATATTGGCAGAAGAAAAGATTTAACCGTTATTTGGTGCTTGGAACGATTTGAAAATACAAAATATACAAGAAAAGTCAAAGTTTTGGAAAAAACTCCGTTCCATATTCAGTACGAAGTTTTATCAGAAATTTTGAAACATCCAAAATTAAGAAGATGTTGTATCGACTCAACCGGCTTGGGTATGCAACTTGCTGAAACCGCACAAAAAGATTTCGGTAAATACAGAGTCGAAACCGTAATGTTTACCAACAAATCCAAAGAAGAAATGGCATACAATCTAAGAACCAATTTTGAAGATAAATCTGTATTTATCCCCTCTGACCACGATATTAGAGAAGATTTACACTCAATCAGAAGAATTTTTACTAAAGCAGGAAATATCAGATTTGATGCGGAAACTTCGGAAGTAAACGGACACGCTGACAGATTTTGGGCATTAGCACTCGCTCTTATTGCTTGCTCAACTCCAACAGAGCCTACAAAAATTAAAACTCGAAAAAGATATGAAACTCTAAAGATGACACAAAATTTTTAAAATCGATTTTAAGCCCATTGAAAAATACTCAAATGATAATTTATACCAACCCCGACTCTAAAATTCAACAGAAAGGTTTTTGAACACTTTTTGAACGGTATGTGTGAGCCGTGTGTGAAGTCAAAAAAAATAAAAATTAAAAAATACAAAAAATTAAGGAGAAATTATGACAAAAACATTAACCCTGCCATCAGGAAAAATTGCAACTATCGAAAACGGCAAAGGTCGAGATTTACTGCAAGCGCAAATGAAAGCAAAAACAGCTGATGAAATTCCGTACGCACTAATAGCCGAGCTTGTTGAAATTGACGGACAAAAACTTGTATATGAAGATATCTTGGAGCTTGATTTAGAAGATGTTATTGCACTTCAAGCCGAATTTTCGGGGAAGTTGCAGGGAGCGAAAATTCAAGCAACGGAACAAAATACCCAATCCCCGATAGTCAATCAGTCATCCACCTCTGTAAAATAACAGGGTGGCAATACTCGGAAATCTGTAAAATGCCCATCCAAACTCTTGCATATTGGTGCAAACAGGCAATCAAATACACGAATAATATTAACGAAAGAATTGAAGAAGAATGCTTGATACAATGCTAAAAGTATCTTTAACCCTCGTTGCCTTTGATAAAATGTCAAGGGTTATTCGTGATGCGGTTACAAAATCAAATTCCGAATTTGACAAATTGCAGAATAAAATAAAGAGAACATCGGAAACATTAGACCAATTAGGTCAGAATATGACTAAACTTGGAGCAGGACTTACTGTCGGAGGCGGAGCTTTAGCGTATAAACTTGGAATTACTCAGGCTATTCCTGAAGCATTGGCATTAGAACACCAATTAAGAGAATTGGGGAATGTCGGACAATTATCCGCAAAACAATTAGCGGATATGGATACAAGATTAGGTTCTATTTCAAGATATACAAACCAATTCAGAGGTGAAATTACGGAAGGTTTGAATGTACTTGTTGCCTCAGGTATTGATCCGACTGCCGCACTTGACTATATGAATGTTATAGGAAGAACGGCAACTGCAGCTCAAGCTGAAATTGTTGATATTTCAAAAACCGCATTTTCTGTAACAGATAACTTAAAAGTTAGTGTGAATGATTTGGGTAAAACAATGGATATGCTTGCTCAGGCAGGTAAAGAAGGCAGGTTTGAATTAAAAGATATGTCAGCGGCTTTTCCAAGCTTAACAGCAGGAGCAGGAATGCTCGGTATGAAAGGTGTTCCTGCGGTTGCTCAACTTGGTGCGGCACTTCAAGTTTCAATGAAAGGTGCAGGCTCAACCGCTGAAGCTGCTACGAATTTTGAAAGTTTCTTGCAGGCAATGACATCTCCAATGACAGTTAATCGTTTTGAAGAATTATACGGATTTGATTTACCTAAATTCTTAAACGAAACAATAGCTCAATCAAAAGACCCGATTGAAGAAATAGTTGTTTTGATTAACAAGCTTACAGGCGGAGACGTTTTTGCGGTTTCTGAAATTTTTAGAAACAAAACCGATTTAAATTTCTTAAAACCTATGATGCAAAATTTAGATGAATACAGAAGAATTAAAGCCTCATCACTTGGTGCAGATGGCATTATGGATGAAGATTTTAATCACATGTTAGAAACTACAACAGAACAATTCAAACTCTTAAAAATTAATATGAAAGAACTTGTATTCCCTCATTTGCATAAACCGATAGAAATTTTAAACAAAATGCTTACAACAATAAATAAACATCCAGTTTTACAAAAAGGAATATTTGGAACAATTATCGGAACAATCGGAGTCGGAGTTGTTTTAACCACTCTCGGTACTGCTTGTATTTTAATAGGCAAATTAGTATCAGGTTACGGAACATTTTTAAAATATGCAAAAGACCTGACGCCTGTTTTAGCAAAATCCTCCGTTAAATTACTTGAATTTATCGGATTAAATACAACTGCTCACAACTTGACTTATGGAAGAAAAATCTCTCAATTAGGAAATCCGCTCGGACTTGATATGTCAAATTTTTCTTTTAAAACAGGACTTGTTGCAGATATCAGAAGAATAAACAATAATTTAAAAACATCTTTTGCTCAACTTCCAATAAATATTCTTAAATCAACAATTGCTCTAAAAGATTGGATTGTAACCTCAATAAAAAGTTTCCCTTCAAATTCTATTAACGGTTTAAATGCGTTCAAAAAGGGTTTTCTTGCTATTCCAAATTTAATCAAAACCGCAATTATTTCATTTAGAGCTTTTTCTGTTACTTTGCTTACAAATCCGCTTGGTTGGATAGCTCTTGCAATAAGTGCTGTAGCTTTTGTTATCTACAAATATTGGAAACCTATCTCAGGATTTTTCAAAGGTTTGTGGCAAGGTTTAAAAGAAGGCTTTGAGCCTTTGATGCCGTTATTTAAAAGAATCAGAACAACTTTTGAACCTGTTTTAAAACCGATAAAAACAGTATTTGATTGGTTAAGAAAATTAATAAAACCTGTTGAAGATACAGGCGGAAAAGCGGAAGCAATGGGATTGAGAGTCGGAAAAGCAATAGCAGGAATTATTGTAAAACTGACGGAACTTGTCACAAAAGCATTTGAATGTGGAAGAAAAATCACAAGTATGCTTGCTCAAGGAATAATGTCAGGTTTAGCAAAAGTTAAAGAATGTATCGTAAAAGTTGCTCAAGTTATTCGTGACCACTTACCGCATTCCCCAGCGAAAGTTGGACCATTGAAAGATTTAAACAAAGTAAAAATAGTTGAAACAATTGCAAGTACAATAAAACCACTACCATTACAAAACGCTATGAATAAATCCCTTAACCTTATGACAAGTGGTTTAAAGGTAAATAAAGTCAGAAACGGAACTACAGGAGCATCGTTTGTTATCAATTACAATCCGACTGTTACTATTTCAGGAGCAGAATCCAAAGAAGAATTTGTGAAACTTTTAAAACGACACAAAGATGAAATTGTAAATATTATCAAACGTGAAAGCGAAAGACAAATGAGGCTTGCGTATTAACCTCAATCAAAAAGTGAGTTAGAAAAAATGTTTGCACAACTTGGAGATATTAAATTTGAACTGATTACATATTTTAACGGTTTTGATGAAACTGTTTCATACAATTACGCTCAGCATGACAGAATTGAAAACAAGCCTATTCTTCAATTCATAGGTAAAAACCTGATTGAAGAAAATATTAAATTAAATTTTCACAGAAATTTTTGTGTGCCAGAAGATGAAATTAAAAGGCTTGTTGAAGTTGCGGATGCTGTAACACCTTTGAAATTTATCAAGGGAAACGGCGAATACATTGGTGTTTTTGTGATTGAAGAAATTTCCAAAACAACAGAGCAAACAACACCTGAAGGCGATTTGCTCTCAATACAAGTTGAAATCCACTTGAAAGAATACACAGGTAAAATTCCTGAAAATGATGAAACAGAAAAAGGGTTTAAAAAGAAAGCATAAAACAAAAAATGACCGAATATTATTCTTACATAACCAAAGATTCTGACCGTTGGGATTTGATAGCGTATAAGTTTTACAAAAATCCTGCACTATATGAAGAGATAATAAAAGCCAATCCAAATGTCGAAATTGAGCCGACATTACCGGCTGGAATAAAACTCAAAATACCTGTTATTGAAGAATCCGAAACAATAAAATTTGAACTTCCACCGTGGAAGAAATAACCCCGAAACCTTTTTGTACTTTGAAAATTAAATAATTACCGAATGCTTTGTTTGTAGTAAAATAAAACTATGCCTAATTTGCATGATTTAGAAAAATATACTACTACATATAGCTTTGAAAGATTATCTTCTTTTGCATATTTCGATGAAGATACAATTGATGATATTGTTATAAATTATGTTAAT
>CAZCZF010000042.1:0-16776 GCA_964503025.1 uncultured Vampirovibrio sp.
AGCTAATATTGATACTATTGTCACGGCACAATGCTCAACATAATTATCATCTATAGCAAATACAATATTTATATCATGTCTATTATTTTTTAATGTTTCGTAACTTTGTTTATTGTAAAAGTTAGCGTTTCCTAACACTATTTCTTCATTGCCTAACTTTAAACTTTTATAATTTGAACTTCGCATTTATTTTCCTTATTAACCCACTCTTAAATTATTTATAAAATATTTACCACTCTATAACACAACAAAATAATAAAAATGTTGCAAAGTCTGGAAAGCAACAAAATCAAAGGGGGTGGGAATCTTTTAAAAATCTAAAAAACATAAATAATACATCATTCCTTATCAATATTTTTAATAATTTTTAAACAGTAAATACATAGAGGAAATGAGCATTACACATGCAGATTCAGTAAAATTAATTATTTGTAATATTGAATGTACTAAAATACTATTTGTGTTAATATAAACATATCACATTTATGCAACATTTTTATTATTTTGTTGCATAATTAAGATAATACACTCTGTTCCTAAAGCACAAAGTTCTTATAGCTTTCATCTATTTGGTCTTGTTCTATCCCTATATATCGCAAAGTTACGTACGGTGCTGCGTGGTTAAATATTTTTTGTAACAAAGCAATATCTTTATACTGCTTATAATGATGATAACCAAAGGTCTTTCTGAGAGTGTGGGTACCGACTTTTGCACTTACTCCTGCCTGTTCACACGCATTTTTGATAATTCTATATGCGTTGCTCCTGTCCAATCTGTTATTAAATATAGTTGTAAATAACGGACTGTCGGAAGGCTTATCTTTTATATAATTTTCAAACATTGATTTTAGCTTACTGTTTATGGGAAATCTTTTAAACTTTCCCGTTTTTTGTTCTCGTAAGGTAATATATTCTTTGTTTTTGACATCACCAATATTTAACTTTAAAATGTCCGAAATGCGCAGTCCGCTATTTGTTCCGATTGTGAATAAAAGCAAATCTCGCAAATCTTTCTTTCTTAAGATATTTTCTACATTCCTTATTTCCTTAATGTCTCTTATTGGTTCTACTGTTCCCATCTTCACTCCTTTCTATATTTTGTTTATTGAGATTTTGAGTAGTCTGACATTGCCAAAGCTACATAATTTAAAATTTTTGACGAGAAAGTTATAGCAAAATTAGAGAATAAATTTAATTTAACATATAGAACAAGATTAAATTAACTATGAGATGATGATTGGTTTAATTATCTTTTTGCTAATTATCATAGTTGCAAAAATACTTATTATTAAACTTAATACCTTTCATGCACGTACATCTACTTTAACATATTTGTTCAATTTATCAGCATCGTTCCAAAATTTTACAAGAGGATGGTATTTTTGAAAATTTTTGTCAAATATTATTGTGCTTAAAGAGTCTTTTCTTGTTTTATTTTTTCGAAAGTTCGGTGTTCTTCGATTCTGGGACTTTAGAATCAACAATTACTTTATCATCAGGACACCAGTTAATTTTCTTTAATGCAGGTATTTTAATTTTTTGTCCTGCTTTTAATCGCATTCAATATCTTCGCGGCGGAATTGGTATTTCATATTTTGCACATAATTTTCTCAACCCTCTATCAGAAAACCCAAATTCTTTTGCGATGTGCATTATATGTTTTTACCAGGCTAATTTATATAATTCTTTTCTGGTTAAAGTTTTTTGTTACATATTTATAAAGTTAATTTTTCAAGCTTATTTTTTAGTTTATCCCAATCTTTGCATTTCGATTCTAATAAATTATAAAATTCTTTGTTATGAGAAAAATGCAAACAATGACACAATTCGTGATAAATGACATAATCAATACAATCTTTATTTGCTTTTATTGTTTCAATATTCATAGTTATAGAATTATTGTTTTTATTATAACTACCCCATCGTTTTGTTAATTTGCGAATTTTTAAAGTCGGCTTGACTAACTCACATGTGATAAACTTTTGAAAACATTTGGTTCATCCATTTTCTGTTTAATAAATTTAACTTCTTCATTACTTAAATATTGTTTTACCGAGTTAATGGTTTTCTTTCGCAATTGTCGTTGCTTTACAATTTTTTGTTTGTAATCTTCAAAATCTTTTACTGTACCTAATAATTTTGCCATTGGGTGAGTTTCTGTAACTCTTTCTGTTGTACATAAATATTCACCTTTTGTCGTATAAACTTTAATACTCGTCAAATCAAATAAATTGTATTTAATCAAAACCTTATTCTTAAATCCATAAAGACGTTCATCAAAATAGTCGCAATTCAAAAATCTGATTCCATTCCGCTGAATTGTTTTAACCTCAGTTGCGAGCATTAAATCATCTAGTTGGTTAATATCTACATTTTGCCTTTTTCTTTCTTCTAAAACCTCTGCGATAGTTTTATCTAGTGCATTCGGACATGGTTGAGGGTTTTTAAAATTTAACCACATATCAATCATTTTTATCGTCTCGTCAATTGTTGGAACATAAACCGAGTGCCGGTTTTTATGCAATTTTTCATTCCTTAAAAGATAGGCAGGTTTGTTGTCGATGGATGAGCCGATATAGCTTGGCAGAAGTTTTTCAAAGCCTTCTTGAAACTCTTTAAAAAATCTTTCTATAACTTTTGCTCGTGCATTATATGGTCTTGCAAAAACTGTTTCTATGCCAAGTTTAGAATACAATCCCTGAAATCCTAATTCTGTAAATCCTTTATCATCTGTAAAATACTTTGCCCTGAAAGCTCGACCATTATCCTGATACACAACTTTTGGTAACATATCAAGATTAATAATTGCATTCCTTAATGCCGAGGCAATAAATGCAGATTGTATTGAATATAAAATGTTAAAAGAAAAATGATGAATAAAAAGAAATATATTATTACAATTTCGGTGCAATATATAAAAATGTCGGGAAAGGGACTCGAACCCTCAAGGTTTCCCACATGAACCTGAATCATGCGCGTCTACCAATTTCGCCATCCCGACACATTTTTAATTTTCATTATATTATACGCAAAACGTAACATTTAGTTACCTTTTGCTGTTCGCCAACGGAGTCCTTGCTCCCCGACACATTAATAAGCTCATCATAGTACAAAAACTCCAAAATGTTAACTACCTGACTACATGTTTTTTTCAAAAGTTTAGATATCATGAAAATATTACATCCTAGTGGGCTGAACCCTCACCTGAAAATCTAACACTTAAAATGTTAATTTTCTTCCCTCTTCCGATCGGAGAGGGAAAAATAGAAAGGAGTTTATTGATGAAAACTGTATACTTTGATGTAGAAAATTACGAAGAAAATTTTCTCAAAAAAAATAACAATAAATATAACTATATTTTAGAATCAAAACCTCTTAATGAAGTTTCTCCCATAAAAGAAGAATATAAAAATGCAGACATTATCTCTGTATTCACAACTTCGCGTCTTGCTAAAAACGTCCTTCAACAATTTCCTAATCTAAAATTGATAGCACTGCGCTCTGTCGGTTTTAATCACGTAGATATTGATTATTGCAAAAAACACAATATCATTGTGGAAAATTCGCCTAATTACGGAAATATTACCGTGGCAGAATTTGCGCTCGCTCTTTTATTAGATGTTTGCCGACGTTTAACTCTTTCTTATACAGAATATAAAGCCGGAAATATTTGCCCAGAAAACCTAATCGGAACTGAACTCTGCGGAAAAACAATCGGTATTGTCGGGCTTGGCGCAATAGGCTCTGCGTTTGCTTCTATTGCGCACGGACTCAATATGAAAATTCTGGCTTATGATATATTGCAAAAAGAAGAAATGGTACAAAAATATGCCGTGCAATATGTGGATTTTGATACTCTTCTAAAAAATTCTGATTTTATTTCAATACACGCTCCGCTTACAAAAGACAATTATCACATGTTTGATGAATCCGCTTTTGCAAAAATGAAATCAACTGCAATAATTGTGAATACAGGACGTGGTGAACTTATTAACATAAAAGCGCTCTATGAAGCATTAATCAACAAACAGATTGCCGGTGCAGGGCTTGATGTTCTGGAAAAAGAAGAAACAATTGCAGATTTGGATTACATTGCAGGATTAAACCGACTCGATAAATCCACCCTTGAACAAACAATTATCAATTCTCAATTATTCAAGCTTCCAAATGTAATCATAACCCCTCACACTGCCTACAATTCCATAGAAGCAATCAATAGAATTTTAACCACAACAATGAATAACATAAATGAGTTTGTGAATGGAAATTTGCAAAACCAAATTATATAACAGAAATAGTGGCGGAGTCATCGGCTCTACCACGACCATTAGTACTCCTTAAAAGCTAACTATTTTAACTCCTTCCCCCCCCAAAATCCGGCATGGAAAGTTCTTGATATAACATCATCTTGTTGTTCTTTTGTCAATTTAATAAAATTGACCGCATATCCTGAAACTCTTACCGTAAGTTGTGGATATTTCTCAGGATGAGCCTGTGCGTCAAGTAATGTTTCGCGATTAAATACGTTAACATTCAAGTGATGACCACCTTTTTCTACATAGCCGTCCAATAAATTAATCAAATTTTCTTCTTGTTGGGTTGCCATTCTTTTATACCTTTCTTTTTTACTTATATTGTTATACCACCGTATTTTGCATTTAGTTTTTCGCACTGATATTTTTACTACTTGGCAAAATACTAAATTGTCATTGAGGCTTTATACCTTTCTTTCAAACTGTCTTTTTACATTTTTATTATAACCTATTTAAAACAACAAAGCTGTTGTTTTTACAACAGCTTTGAAAAGATTTTGTAATTTTATTCCTAAAACTAGAATTTCATGAAATTCATATTATGATTAATCAAATATTCTTTCAAGTCGCGTTTGATTTCAGGTGCTAAGATGTATAATACAATAATATTTGGTACGCATAGTGCAACCATCATTGCGTCTGTAATATCAATTACTGATTTAACGTTCATTGCTGAACCAATAATAATAAACAAACAATAAATTAAGTTAAATGCCAAAACTCTCTTTTTACCTTCACCAAACAAGAAAGTCCAAGCTTTTTGTCCGTAGTATGCCCAAGAAATTAATGTTGATAAAGCAAACATAACTGCAATAATCGAAAGAATTATCGGAAAGAACGGGATTACTGATTGGAATGCATTTGAAGCAAGTTCAATGCCTGAAATTTCTTTTGCTGCGTGTGTGCAAGCGCCTGAGAATACAATTGCAAAAGAAGTAAACAAACACAATACACCGGTTAAGAAAGTTTCAATTAATGCAACAAAACCCTGTGAAACAGCTTCTTTTGTTTGTGCAGTTGCGTAAACAATTGCTGCAGCACCTGTTCCTGCTTCGTTAGATTGAACAGAGCGTCTTAAACCAATAATAATTGTACCGATTACGCCACCTGCAACCGCAGTTGGGTGGAATGCTTCTCTTAGAATAAGCGCAATTGCGTGAGGTATGTTTGCAAAGTTTGCTAATATTACAACTAAACCTGAAACTATGTACATAATACACATTGTTGGAGTAAGAATTGTTGTAACTTTAGCTATACTTTTGATGCCGCCAACAATTACCATACCGATAAGTATTGCAACAATTAAGCCGATAACCCAAGTAAATCCATGTAAAAAGCTGTGTTCATTACCTGTGATAAATACGATTTGATGCGCGGTTTGATTAATTTGAATCATATTACCACCTGTAATACCGCCACCTATACAAAGTATTGCGTACAGAACAGAAAGCGGTTGACCTAACCAACGCATTTTTCTTCTGGTAAGCCCGTGTGCTATGTAGTGCATTGGACCACCTGATACTGAGCCATCAAGGTTAAATCTTCTGTATTTTACGGCAAGAGTCGCTTCCATAAATTTAATCGACATTCCTAATAATGCACCGAAGAAAATCCAGAATGCTGCACCTGGACCACCGATTGAAATAGAAATTGCAACCCCTGCAATACTACCGATACCGATTGTTCCGGATAATGCTGTTGCTAATGCTTGGAAAGATGAAACTTCACCAAAGCCATCGTGGCTTTTTTCTGCCGGTTTTGTAATTATATCAATTGCGTGTTTGAATCCCCAAACAGAAATTCCCTTGAAGTAAAAAGTAAAGAAAAATCCTGCCAATAATATCCAGATGATAATCAAAGGTACTTCCATTCCGCAAATATTAACTGGGAAAAAGATTAATCTGGCGACTGCATCAGATACTGGCGCGACATGTTTATCCATAAACGCGTCAACATTCATTGCTTGTGCTGAATTAAAGCTCATAAGCAGTGTGCATAACATCATCAAAAATTTTTTCATCATCAACCTTTTCCTCAATTTTTAAAAAATATACTCGACTAATGTATAATCTCTCGCATTTTTAATTATATCAAAAACATGTCAAGCTATTACAAAATCTTTACAATAGGAGAAAAATGTAACGATTTTATGTTAAAATTTTTTTATAGTTGATGGGGAGCAATAGTATTATGAAAAAGAATTTAAAGATAGTTGGTATAACATTTTTAAGTTTGGCAGCAATTTTGTATTTGAGCTTTTTATTTGTACTTCCGTACGCTGTCGATTTGAATAAATTTAAACCTGATGTACAAAAAATTGCTAAAGAGCAAGCAAATTTGGATATCAATTTTGAAAATGCCAAAATTATAACAACTCCGCTTTTGGGAGTCGGAATTAAAACGGAAAATATTAGTGTAAAGCTTCCGGATGATTCGATTTTGTTTTCCGCAGATAATTTGAAAACAAGAATTTCTATTCCGAGCATTTTTTTGCTAACTGTTAAAGTTTCTTGTTTAGAAGTTGATAAACCTTTTGTTAATCTTGAAATTATAAACGATGAGAACTTTAAAATTGTTAAACTTATTGAGAATTTGTTAAATTCAGGCAAGGAACAAAAATTAGAAGAAGGTAAAAAAACGGCGGAAGAAAATAGCGGTTTAAAATTCAATCCGGCTTGGATAAGAATTAAAGTTCCGGCTGTAAAAATACACAATTACAGTATTCTTGTAAATGACTTAAAATCGGGTAATTTTTTAAATCTAAAAGGTGAAGAATTGCGCCTTGGATATTTTAACGGTAAAACTTTAAAGGTTAAAACATACGCTGAATTATACAGTAATCAGGATAAAAACATAACTGCAAAGATTGATGTTAATACTTTTTTGCCAAAACCTCAGCCAAAATTGGATAGTGAAGATGATCCGGCGGAGAGAATTGAAATTCCGTTTGTCAATCCTGTAACAATGTATAGAAATTATGATTTAAAAGCAAATCTTGATACAAGACTCAAGGTTAGAAATTATGCTAATAATATAACTTCATACGGATATTTTAATCTCGACGGTCTTACGCTCAAGGTTTCAAATATTCAAATTCCGGAAAGTTATTTTAGAGCTAAAACTTTCGGAAGCAGTGTAAAACTGGATTCAAACATTTGCCTTGTAAAAGAACAGGATATAAAACTTTTGGGCAAACTAAATTATGGCAACCGTCCAAATCTTGATATGATGATTAAAACAGGAGATATTCAATTTAATGATTTGCTCCTTTTATCAAAAGCATTTTTAGATTCTTTGCATATTCAAAATGAACTTGCGCAAGTAAAAGCAGAGGGTTTTTTCAATGCGGATTGTCATATTAAAACAAATTTTAAAAAACTTAAATCCAGTGGTTACGCAATTGTAAAAGATGGCGGAGTGAGCATAAGAAATCTTGGCAAGGTTTTAGCAAATGCCAATATAAATGTAAAACTTGATAAAAACACTCTTGATATAAGAAATTCAAGTGTTTTGGTCGGAACAGCTCCTATATATATAGATGGAAAGATTGACGAAAAATCAACAGCAAATATTAATGTTAAAACAACGGATGTATCTGTTGCGACATTATTTAATGCTTTTGCACCAAAGAAACTTCGTGAAAGCTATAATTTTAAATCAGGCAATATTTCAATGGATTTGACCGTGAATGGTAAATTGAAAAATGCTGTTTCAAAGGCTAAGTTCTGTTTAGATAATTTGAATATTTTGGATAAAAATATGAATATTCAAAATAAAAAATTAGCCGGAGAATTTATTGCCGATTCAAAATCTTTTGGCGGAAAAGTCAACAATGACAATCTTGTTGTTGTTTCAAATAAAACTAATTCAAAAATTACTCTGCCGAAATTTGAAGTTGAAATTGTGGACAAAGATATCAATATTGCTGAAAATTCTATTCTTGTAAATGATAAAACAACTTTTAAATATTCGGGTAATATTATTAATTACTTAAAATTAAAATCAATCAATTTTAATGTTGACGGTAACGCTAACACCAATGATTTAATCAAATTGATTGGCAAAGAGTTTGAACCGTTTATTCATGCGCATGGTGAAATTCCCGTAAAATTAACATTTGAAGGGGATAAACAAAGGCAAACCCTTTTTGCACAAGTTTTATGTAATGGTGAAAACTTCATTACTCCTGTGGATTTTGTCGATTATGCCGGAATAGACAGCTCCATGCAAGCGGTTGTTGATTTTAAACCTAACAGAATAAAAATTAAAAAAACCGGTTGGTTTAAACGTACAGTAAGTGTGGACAAAAAGGGAAATGAAATTATTAATCTGGATGAAATATTCGGAATTGACGGAACAATTGCCGGAGATAGAATTAATTTGATTAAACTCACAATGCCAAAATCTTTGAAAGGTAAGATTTATGTTTTCCCTCAATCAGAATTTGTGTTAGAAGGCAAAGGTTTTATCTTTGGTCAGGCTGATTCGCCAAGATTGAGAGGCGGATATGAAATATCAAATCTTTCTATTCCTGAATTGCTTTTGAATTTAAAGAGTGGAAAACTCTACTTCAAAGGACATCACGCAGATTTTGCATTGCAAGATTTAGTGTTGAACGGTTCCGATATTCAGCTTGACGGAGCTGTAAGTCTTTTGCCGTCAAACTTGGTTAATGTTTTGAATCTGGATGTAAAATCTAAATATTTGAACGTAGATAAACTTATGACGGTAAGTGAAAAAGCGATGAAATATGTTCCTGTGGGAAATAATGCTTCTTCTGCAAATAAAACTGCGGCGGATATTCCTGTTATTCTTCGTGATGGCTCAATTGATTTTAAGCAAATTGTTACGGGAAATATTGATGTAAGAAATACTCTTTCAAATATTTCTTTGGCAAAAAATGTGTTCTATTTGAATAATATGAAAACAAGGGTTTTTGACGGTCAGGTGAGAGGTAACATTTCGGTAAATCTTATTTCTATGCTTATGAACATTAAACTTCAAGGTCAGGATGTCGATGTGGAAAAAGCTCTGCTTGCGGCTGCAGGTATGAAAGATATGCTTTCCGGTACGGCTTCTTTTGATACGGATATTTCTTTAAGCGGTGTAACTTATGAAGAACAAATGAAGAGTTTGAAGGGTAAAGTAAACTTCAATGTTAAAGATGGTCAATTTGGTCCGTTTGGAAAAATAGAAAATCTTATTATTGCAGAAAATATCAGAGAATCTCAGTTTTTCCAAACCGCGCTTGGCGGAGTTATAAGCGGACTTACGACCATAGATACTACGCACTTTGCGGAACTTGTTGGTACAATAAGTTTTAATAACGGCGTATGTACTCTCAGCCCTATAACATCGCTTGGTAATATTTTGAGTTTGCATATTGCGGGTGATTTTGATTTGCTCAAAAACTATGCTGACATGGAAGTTCGTGCGAGAATGGCATCTTTGGTTTCTAATCTTCTTGGACCAATTGGGGCAATAAACCCTGTTAATCTGATTAACAGCGCTGCAAGCTTAAATATTGTAACGGCAAAAGCATTTTCAATTTTCTGCCAAATGATTTCGGAAGAAGAAATGAATGCAATTCCAAGTTTTGCTAATAAGTATGTTGATAATTCCGCAACTAAATTCCAACTGGTTGTGCGTGGTGATGTTGCCAAACCTTTGACATTGGTAAAATCGTTCAAATGGCTTTCAACTAAAACCGAGTTTGACAATGCGGTCGATTACGTAAATTCAATACCGGACGATGTTGAAGGCAGTGAGACGCAAACTATAGAAGAATTAATTAAGGCAGATGAGGCGGAAAAACAAACCGTAAAATACAAGGTAAAACATCTCTTCAAAACCGAGGAGTAGAAAATACATTGATTTTTATGTAGCAGTTTGATACAATAAAGGTCGCACATTTGAAAAAAGAATACAGGATAAAGATTTTTACTATCTTTCGCTGAATTATTAAGTGGGGAACACAAAACCTCCCCTCAAAAAGAAAGGAGGCAAAATGCTAGTATCAATCAGCGAAAAAGAACTGTTACTATTAATAGTATTGGTTCTTGTTTTCAAAGCTCTATAGTATAGAGCACGGGTTTGGGTGTTGACGCCACCCATTCCTGTATTCTTATTTTAACATGTTAGAATAGGTTTTTCAACGGTGATAAAAAAAATAATATCAAAAATATCTATCCATACAGTACTGATAATAACTTCGTTGTTATCAATATTTCCTTTTGTTTGGTTGACTTCTACCTCTCTAAAAGGTTTAAATGAGGATATTTTTGCATATCCTCCGCAATTAATTCCTTCTGATTTTACTTGGGCAAATTACGTAGATGTCTGGGGAAAAGTTAATTTTATGGGGTATTTTTGGAATAGCGTTATAGTTGCGGCACTTACCGTGATTTTAAACCTGATTTTGTCATCACTTGCCGCATATCCGCTTGCAAGAATGAATTTTAAGGGTAAAAAAATAGTTTTCTTTTCTATACTTGCTACAATAATGATTCCGTTTCAGGCGATAATGCTTCCGGTTTATATAATTACGTTAAAATTACATTTGATAGACAGTGTTAATAATGTAATGGGCTATATTGGTCTTGTAATGCCGTTTGCGGTCAGTGCATTCGGCATATTTTTGATGCGTCAAGCGTTTCTTAAAGTTCCACGAGAAGTTGAAGAAGCTGCTATTGTTGATGGTTGTAATGTTTTTCAAATGTTTTGGCGCGTTGTAATTCCGATGGTGAAACCGACGCTTGCGGTTTTGGCAGTTTTTACATTCATCGGCTCTTGGGGGGAATTTCTTTGGCCTAGTATTATGTTAACTAAAGATTCTATGTATACACTTCCTGTGGGAATAAATAATTTGCAGGGAATGTTCTCTTCAAATTGGCGATTTATTGCTGCAGGTTCGATAATATCAACTATTCCGATTATTGTATTTTTCTTGATGATGCAAAGATATTTTATATCCGGAGAAAATGACGGAGCGGTTAAGGGGTAGTTATTCCTTTATTGCGCCATTCATTGGGTTATTAATAAGGTATTTTTTGCCAAGTATGAAAATTAGAATTACGGGGATTGAACAGATGCATGAGCAAGCCATAAGTTCGCCCCACATTGTAATTTCTCTAAACGAACTTTTAAAAATGGTGAGCCCGACGGCTAAAGTTCGCATACTTTCCGTATTTGTAACGATTAATGGCCACATAAAACTGTTCCATGTTGTTACAAATGTAAAAATTCCAAGTGTTACAATGGCTGGTAATGCGCAAGGAAGGGCGATTTTATAAAATGTTTGCAGGCTATTGCACCCATCCAGCTTAGAAGCATCCTCTAAATCTTTGGCAAAACTCAAGAAATATTGTCTCATCATAAATACACCAAATCCGCCGAATATTCCGGGGATAATAAGTGCTTGGTATGAATTTATCCATCCCAATTTACTCATTAGGTAAAAAAGTGGAACTATATTTACTTGAGGGGGAACCATCATGGTTAATATAAAAATAAAAAATAGTATGTCTTTGTTTTTAAAATTCAGACGTGCAAAGCCATATCCAGCAAGAGCTGAAATAAAAACTTGTCCGACGGTTGTTGCAAATGCAACGATTAAACTGTTGAGAAAATATTTTGCTACGGGAATTGATGCAAAGACATTTTTATAAGCGCAAAAAGAAAGATTGATGTTTTTGTAATTTGTAAAAATATTCTCATTGCCACTTAAAGATATTAAAAACATCATAGCAAACGGTACAATCATAGAAAGTGCAACAAAACTTAAAATAAAAAGCAAAAAATTTTTTTTCATACTTTTATTTTATTATAAATAATATGAAATACCGAAATATTCAAATAGATAAATTTTTAAGTTCATCAGCTCTTGCAACATCCCTGTTTATAACAAGCGGATGTCATAAGACATATAAAGATTATAAAAATGCGCCAAAAGAGTATAAAGATAAGCTTCTTGTAAAAGATTGTTTGGTTTTATCTGGAGCGGCGCTCGGAATGTTTGCTTATCAAAGTGGTTCTAGTAAATTACTTAAATCAAAAAAATGTACACAAGTTTTTGAAAAAATTTCAGAAAAGTTTAATCAAACCGAGATTAAACAAGACGTCAGAACATCAATTCAATATACGGCAGAAATTTTAAAAGAATTAACTTCGGGTGTAATTTCGTCAGCAATGGGTATTTTAGGCGCATTGGGTGCAGATTATTTATATACTAAAACTAATCCGAAAGAGTTAGAGTATAATATTGTGCCGGAAGAAACAAGCAGAATGTCAAAGTTTTTGGACAAAAGTTTATCAAAAGTTGCCGATAAAGATACGAGAAATGCTTTATATACAAGCATTTCTGATATTCCGGTTATTTCATCGGGCATGTTGGGCGCAAATGCAATAGACATTTCAAAAAATAAAGAGTTTCGTAAAAAGCTTGAACACACGACCGGCTATTTAATTAATGATACGCTTGTACCTCTGATTTTTCTTTCGGTTTCGAGTGCTTTGACTGGAAAGATGAAGCCTAAGTTTAGAATACCTACCGTCTTTGCATCTTTATTTTTGGGGACTTTGGGACTCAGAAAATGCATGGACAAATATGTAGAATTAAAAAAGACTATTTAAAAAACTCCGCAGGTCACTATGTTTAAATTGTTTCTTAAAAGCTCTATAATTTTTACATTGCACCGGTTGAAAAAGATGCTGCTTCTTCATAAGGATTTTCGATACCCGCATCTTGTGCAGCTTTGAATGCTGTTTCAAACGCTTCATCAGAATTTTCCGCAATTTGCGGATTTTCAAGCAATGCCTTTAAATCGTGGTTTGTGTCATCAGCACCTTTGAATAACATAGAACGACCGAGTGCTTCTGCTTTTGGATCAGAAAAATCATTAAGCTGCGGAGTTTCTGTTTCCTTGGTCGGAATTTCTTCCGGCTGAGATTTTGGTAAATTTTTGAAATTTACTTGATTAACACTAAATTTAGGACCATTAATTTCACTCATGTAGTTACCTCGCTTTATTTATTCAATTATATCATATTTTATAATTAATCAACCATCCATTTGTTCTAAAACGTAAAAATATAATTTTTTGCTAGTAAAATGGAATTTATTTACAAAAATTTACTATTTATACTGATTTTGTTATAATCTTTGTATGGGAAACGATATAGAGTCATTACAAAACATTCTAAAAAAAGATCCGTCAAACTTTCAAGCACGCAGAGAGTTATCTATTCTTTTAGTGAACAACGGTTTTAACGAGGAAGCGGAAGTTAACTTGAAATATTTGTTGAAATACTTTTCTGATGATGCGGAAATTTATTATAATTTGGGAATTGTCTCAGAAAAACTGAAAAAATTTCCGGAAGCAAAAGAGTGTTATCAAAAAGCGGTTGAACTTTCGCCACAGGAAGATTTTTATTACAATCTCGGTGATGTTCTTATGGAGCTAAAAGAATGGGATAATGCGATAGAGGCTTTTCAAAAGGTTCTTGAAACAGACCCTGAGGACGGAAACTGCTATTTTAATTTGGGTGTATGCTATTACAATAAAGATGAAAAAAATCTTGCGCTTGATAATTTCCAGAAAGCAGTGCAATACAATCCTAAAGATGTTTATGCATATTTTTATATAGGATATATCTACCAAAATGACGGTTTAATAAATTTTGCAATAGAAAGTTATCAAAAGGTTCTCGAGATTTCACCCGATTATAGTTGGGCTTATTTTAACCTCGGTGCAATTGCTTATAAAAATGAAAATCTTGAAGAGGCAAAAGAATATTTGCTTAAAACTATCGAATACAATTCAATGGACATAGAAGCTTACAAGCTTTTAACTAAAATATGTTTAAAGCTTGGAGAAACCGAAGAAATATTGCAAATTTTAAGTACCAAGCTTCTTAATGACGAAAACGGAGATTTGTATTATTGTTTGGCAAGAGTTTATAAATATATTGGTGATTCCGATGAATATTGCGATAATCTTGAAAAAGCTTTGGCGCAACCTTATACATTGAGTTTTTCTAAAAAGATTTTAAAACAAGAGTTTGTTTACGTTAAAGGTTTGCTTCATAGAGACGAACAAGTAGACGCACCGCGTGAAATTGATGAGTATTCTTCTAAAGAATCCGATGACGAATCGGATAATGATGAATCAGAAATGTCAGATGAGTATGATGATTCTGAATATGATGAAGATGATGATGAGAAGAATGACGAGGAAGAAGATTTTGATGAATCTGAATACGATGTGGCAGACGAAGATGAAGAGGATGAATTTGATTCCGAAGGGGATGACGAGGATATAGATGAGGACGAAGATTCGGAGTTTGAGGACGAAGATTTAGACGATGATGACGAACAAGAGGAAGATTACGATTAGGATATGTTATCAAGAATTTTTGTAAAAAATTATATATTAATAGATGAACTGGAGCTGGATTTGGCAGAAGGTTTGAATATTATAACCGGTGAGACAGGTTCAGGAAAAAGCATTCTTATAAATGCTATTGATATAGCTTTTGGTGCAAAAACAGGAAAAGAAGTCATTAAAGGAGATTCGGAAAAGGCTGTTATTGAACTGACGCTTTTAAATAACAAGCAAAATATTACGAAACTTTTTGAAGAAAATGGAATAGATAACAACGGTGATGAGATAATTTTGTCTCGAGAAATAACCAGAACCGGCACTCGTTCCAGAGTTAATGGCTGTCTAGTTAACCAAGAATTTTTGAGAAATTTTAGAGAATTGTTTATTGATATTCATTCTCAACATCAGACATACTCGTTTTTACAGCCAAAATATCACATTATGTTGCTTGATGCTTATGCAAAAAATACTTGCGCTTCAATGCTTGAAAACTACAAAAATGAATTTGCGCAGTACAAAGACATGCAGGCAAAATTGGAAGCGCTTAAAAATTCTGCGGATAAAACTGCTGAACAGATAGATTTTCTGAGATTTCAAGTTAATGAAATTGACGAAGCGCAAATACAATCAGAAAAAGAAGATGAAGAATTAAACAACGAACTTTCTGTTTTAGAAAACGTTGAAAAACTAAAAGATTTGACTGGAGCTTCATATTGGTCAATTTCCGGAGATGACGGTGCAATTTTAGACGCTCTGTATCAAATAAAAATGAATCTTTCAAAGGCTTCCGGCATGGATGGTTCACTGGAAACAACCGAGAGTGAACTTATTGAGGCGATTGACATTTTGAAAAACGTTTCTTCTACGCTGAGAGAATATTCAAACTCGCTTGATAACGACGAAGAAAGGATTAATTCAATTCAAGAGCGACTCTTTTTGCTCGACAAACTCAAACGTAAATATGGCGGAACGCTGGAAAATGTTATGAAGCAGGGCGAAGTTTTGCGCAATGAATTGGACGGTATTGAATTTTCAACTCAAAACATTGAAGAATTAGAGATTAAAATAAGTGAAGCAAAAACAAAATTAGAACATTTGGCAACAGAGCTTTCGGATGAAAGACAAAATTATGCAAAAGTCTTATCAAACTTGATTGTCGAGAAACTTGAGAAATTGGAACTCCCAAAAGCGAGTTTTGATATTCGTTTTGAGCGAGGTGAACTTTCTCAAAACGGATTTGATAAGGTTGAATTTTTAATTTCCACAAATGTTTCAGAGGGTTTAAAACCGCTTGCTAAAGTTGCATCCGGCGGTGAAATTTCACGTGTAATGCTTGCTATCAAAACGATTTTTGCACAGAGTGATAATATTGATACAGTAATTTTTGATGAAATTGATACAGGAATTTCCGGAAAAACATCTCAATCCGTAGCTGACGAGGTTAAAGAACTTTCAAAATACATGCAAATAATTATGATTACACACCAAGCAATAATTGCTTCAAAATCCGATAAACACCTGTATGTGAAGAAAACACAGGATGATAGGACCAGCGTAAATATTTCTGCTTTGGAAGGTGAAGCCAAACTCAAAGCAATTGCAGAACTTGCAGGCGGAGAAATTACGGAAGAATCTTTGAAGTTTGCCAAAACATTAATACAGGGGTAAATGCAAAGGGGTAAAGGTATTGGGTCTGGTTTGTGACTACTAGTTTAACATTATTGCAGTATGTAATGTGAAAACGTGGGTAACGATTTGTAACAATTTGTTCCAAAAAGCGTTATAAATTATATACATGTGGAATATAATAAATATAAGGATATGTGATTTAGTAATGAGTAGAGCGTTGATTAATTTTGAATTGAATAATGCCCAAAACCCTTGTCTTGACATTCTTGTAGCATTCGGGGGGGGGGTAGAAGCCCTATGCCTACTCGTTTGTAGCGTCCCTTGCGTTGTTGTAAAATTAGTAGCTTCAAATCCAAACATTAATGACATAAAGTTAGTAGTCCAAAATCCAGTCATTGCGAACGTATGTGAAGCAATCCAGTCTTTTTGTCGCATAGCAATGGATTGCCACG
>CAZCZF010000043.1:0-16344 GCA_964503025.1 uncultured Vampirovibrio sp.
TGAAAACGTTGTTATGGATCCTGAAACTAGAGAATTTGATTTCAATGACGGTTCATTGACTGAAAATACTCGTGTAGGTTATCCTATCGATTATATTAACAACGCTCAAATTCCTTCAAAAGGCGGAATTCCTAAGGTTGTTGTATTCTTAACAGCTGACGCATTTGGCGTATTGCCTCCAATCTCAAGATTAGACAAGAACGCTGCTATGTACCACTTCGTAACAGGCTTCACTTCTAAGCTTGCTGGTACAGAAAGAGGCGTTACTGAACCGCAACCTACATTCTCAACATTGTTTGGTGAACCATTCATGCCAATGGATGCTTCTGTATACGCTAAAATGTTGGGTGACAAGCTTGATCAATACGGTACTAAGGTTTACTTAGTAAATACCGGATGGGCTGGCGGAAGCGCTTCTATGGGTGCTAAGAGAATGAAATTAGCTTACACAAGAGCTATGGTTACAGCTGCATTAAACGGTTCATTCGATTCTATCGAATTCAAACACCACGATGTATTCAACGTAGATTATCCTACTTCTTGTCCAAATGTTCCGGATGAGATGCTTGATGCTCGTGGAATGTGGGCTGATAAAGCTGCTTATGATGCAAATGCTAACAAGCTTGCTCAAATGTTTGCTGATAACTTCTCAAGCAAATACCCTAACATGCCTGCTGAAATCGTTAACGCAGGACCTAAGGCAGTTGCTTCAGTTTAGTTTTGTTAACATTACTGAAAAACAGACTCATGATTTCATGGGTCTGTTTTTTTTATGATTTGACTTAGTAAATTTTTGAAAAGTTACAATATATCCAGAGGGTCAACGTCTATCGCAAGTCGTATGTCTTTAGGCATGGTGATTTTGTTCAAAAATTTTGATATAAAATCATGACCTTTTTGTGAAAGTTTATTTTTAATTAGAATTTGAAATCTGTAAAAACCATTCAATTTTTCAATAACGCAAGGTGTTGGTCCTAATGTTTCTAAGTATTCTGAAAATCCGAATTTCTCCGTCATAGTATTCAACCGCATTGCAATTTCCATTGCTGATTTTTCGGCGCGGAAATTGTTTTGGGATGATAAAATCAGTCGTATAATTTGGCTAAACGGCGGATAATCAAACTCTTGGCGGGATTTGATTTCTGTATCAAAGAATTTCTCATAATCTTGTGCCTTAGCCGTTTGAAATGCGTAATAATCAGGGTTGTAGGTTTGGAATAAAACTTTTCCTTTAAATTCTCCTCTTCCGGCTCTGCCCGCAACTTGTGTGAGCAACTGAAATCCGCGTTCTGACGCTCTATAATCCGGAATGTTAAATCCTGAATCCGCGCTTAAAACTCCAACGAGTGTAACGTTTGGATTATCTAAACCTTTTGCAATCATTTGTGTGCCGACTAAAATGTCTATTTCGCCCTTTTGAAACTTGTTTAAGAGTTCAATGTGTGCATTTTTTCTTGTTAAAATATCGCTGTCTATTCTTTCAACTCTCGCATCAGGATAAAGTTCTTTAATCAAAAGTTCAATTTTTTGAGTCCCGACACCTGATGTTGCGAGTGCATCGCTTCCGCATTGCGGGCAAAAATCAGGAAAACTCATTTCTCTATTGCAGTAATGGCATTTTAATTTTTTTACACTTGCGTGCCATATCATCGGAATTGAACAGTCCGGACATTCAACAACAGTTCCGCAAGCTTTGCACTGTGTGTAAGTTGAATACCCACGTCTGTTCATTAATAAAATAACTTGTTGTCCGCGCTCCAGTGTTTCAGAAATTTCTGTTTGCAACGGTTTTGAAATAATACCTCTGTAAGCCGCTTTTCCGTATTCTTGCATATTAATAACCTGTGGAAGTGCAAGCGGTGAATTGTTAAATCTTTTGCGCATCTCAAAAAGGTTGTTATTATTTGTTGCATAATAGTACGTTGAAACATCAGGGGTTGCAGAACCTAATAGTAACGGCGCTTGGTGGAATTGAGCTAAGCGCCGCGCTACGACGCGCGCGTCGTAGCGCGGCGCTGGATTTGTTTGCTTATAAGCACCTTCGTGTTCTTCGTCTATTATGATTAAGCCAATGTTTTGCAGTGGTGCAAAAACCGCGGAACGAGCACCCGCAAGGATTTTAATTTCGTTTTTAAAGAGTCTTTGCCAAACATCGTACTTCTCGCCGTCGGAAATACTGCTATGCCAAATTGCGACATCTTTTGTGCCGAATTTTCTGGCGAGTCGTTTGGTTAACTGAGACGCTAGTGCGATTTCCGGAGCTAGGAATAAAACATTTTTGCCTGAATCGATTACATCTTTTATTAACTTAAAATATACTTCTGTTTTTCCGGATGCGGTTACACCGTGCAGAAGTATCGGATTTTGTGATTTTAATTTGCTCTTTATTCCTTCATACGCTGTAATTTGTTCTCCCGCAAGTTCAAAGAGTGGTTCTGTAATGATGTCTTTAAAGATTGAAAGCGGGTTTCTGTAAATGTATTCTTCTTCAATTTTTACAAAGCCGTTTTCTGCAAGTTTTTTCATAGTTGCACGCGTTGTTTTCGCAATTTCTTCAAATTCTATAAGTGAGCATTTGCCTCGTTCTTTTAATACTGCTAAAATCTCTTTCTGTCGTTTTGTTAATCCCTCTCCATCTTCTTTTAGCAAAGATACTGCAAGTTCTACTTTTGCATTTTTTTCGATCAATTTCATAGGCAGAGCTGCATTCAGAACTGTAACAAAGTCTGTGCAATAGTAATTTGCAACCCATTCGAGAAGTTTTAAATATTTTAGAGAAAACAAAGGTGTTTCATCAAGAATCTTATTAATTTTTTTTGCCTTAAAATCCCCCGGGAGATAATCCGAAAAACCGACTATAAAAGCGTTTATAAGTCCTTGACGTCCGAATGGCACAAGAACCGCCTGTCCGATTTGGATTACATCTCGCATTTCGTCAGGTATCAAATAGCTGAAAGTCTTAACTCCCAAACCTTTTATGTTTACTAAAACTAAAGCATACTTCATTTGTTTAATTATACACTAATAATACATTTTACGGTATTTTTCTATGTACTAGAATTTCTTTAAACGAGCGTAGGCTGCATCCATTGCTTTTTTGCCCAGTTTGCCAAAATCAATTGTGTACATTGTACTGTCACCGATTTGTATAACGTCCGTTATGTGTCCGATACCGAGTTTGTCATGAAAAACTCGTTCGCCCACATTGAAGAAATACTGTGTTGCTGTATTTTTTACTTCCTCTTCTGCCTTTTGCTGTTTTTCCAGTTCTGCGTCTTGACGTTTCTTTTCTTCCAGTTTGCGTTTCATGACATTATCTTCAAAGAAGGCTTTAATTTTTTCTTCTTCGCGCTCCTTGTTTATAGGATTTTTCTTGATAATCATACGACTTGGAGTTCTTTGAACAACGTTTGTTGTCTTTTTCGCAGAAGGTGCAACAAAATCTTTACCAAAACCGCTACCGCTTGATTTATTGCTGCTTGGAGCTGTGAAATTCGCACCAAAGCCGGATACCGGTTTTACATATCCATCTGATGTAAATGATGAAGAAGATTTTTTACCTGAACCAAAATCATCTCTAACTTTTTTAACTGCGCTTTTGAATGTGCTTCTAGGTGCTGTGTATTCAGAGAACGCAGATTCTGTTTCTTCAATAAGCTTAGAAGGAATTTCTTCAATAAATCTGCTAGGTGAATAATATTTGTATTCACCCCACATCTGACGTCTTTTTGCTGTTGTTAAATATAGTTTCGTTTCGGCTCTCGTAACACCTACGTACATCAGTCGGCGTTCTTCTTCTAATTCAGAAATACTGTTTGAACATCTTGCTGATGGGAATATTCCTTCATCACATCCTGCCAAGAATACAATAGGAAATTCCAAACCTTTTGATGCGTGCAAAGTCATAAGAGTGACATTATTTTGAATTTCATCCATTCCATCAATGTCAGAAACCAAAGAAACTTGTGACAAAAATTCTCCAAGAATGTTCTCTTGTTCTTCCGGCTCAAATTCATTTGCTACGTTAACAAGTTCTTGCAAGTTTTCTAATCTTGTTTGATCTTCATCTGTGCCTGATGCGGTAAGCTCTCGTATGTATCCGCTTTTTTCCAGTATTAAGCCCAAAAATTCAGGAAGAGAATACCTTGATTCAGCTTCTTTTAATTTTGTAATCAAGGTTGCAAAATCTTTTAATTTAGTAGCTGTTCCTGATTTAATTGTTTCAATATTATCAACATCAAGAATTGCTGAGAATAAGCTTATGTCTTTGCTATCTGCGTATTCTTGAAGGTGTTTGAGCGTTGTTTCGCCAATTGCGCGCTTCGGAACATTAATTATTCTGCGAAGTGATTGCGAATCATCGTGGTTATAAAGTAGTTTTAAATAAGCAATTGCATCTTTAATTTCTTTACGATCGTAGAATTTAAGCCCACCGTATATTCTGTATGGAATGCCGGCTGCAATAAGAGCTTCTTCTAATGCACGCGATTGAGCATTTGTTCTGTACAGTATCGAAAACTGATTGTAATTGTCAGAGGTGTCTTTTATTGATTTAACAATGAAATTCGCTTCATCAGCTTCGTCTTGCGCTTCGTAAAGTGAAATTTTTTCTCCGTCTCCTTTTTGAGAGTAAAGCACTTTGTCTACGCGTTCTTCGTTGTTTTCAATGATTGCATTTGCCGCATTAAGGATGTTTGCAGTAGAACGGTAGTTTTGTTCCAATTTAACGAGTTTTGCTTTTGGAAAGTCGTTTTGGAAGTTCATGATAATTCTGAAATCCGCACCACGCCAACTGTAGATAGATTGGTCAACATCTCCTACTACGCAAAGAGAACGTGATTCAGGAATATCGGGTAATAAATTGGTATAAAGAGCTTTAACCAGTTGATATTGCGCTTGGTTTGTATCCTGATACTCGTCAACCAATATGTGTTGAAACTTGTCATAATACTTTTTGCGAACTTCCGGATTTTGTTCAAGTAACTTAACGCAGAGCATGAGCATGTCGTCAAAATCTATTGCATTATTAGTATTTAATGCGTTTTCATAATATTCAAATACCTTTGCTATGTTTTGAGATTTGAAATCTCTTGCGAAAGTTGCAAATGTGTATGCATCTTGCATTTTGTTCTTTGCGTTGGAAATAACAGCCTTGATTAATTTTGGTTGGTACATTTTATCATCAAGATTTATTTTCTTTATCGCTTGTTTAATTATTGCAAGAGAATCTGTTTCGTCATAGATTGTGAAATTTTTATCAAGTTTTTTGCCTGATTGAAAAGAATAATTTTCTATGTCTTGTCTTAAGATACGTCCGCAAATACTGTGGAATGTACCTACCCACATGTATTTCACAATATTTTCGCCTAAAATTGCGGAAAGACGCTCTTTCATTTCCTTGGCGGCTTTATTTGTGAACGTTACCGCAAGGATTTTTCCTGCAATTGCGCCATTTTGTATCATATATGCAATGCGAGACGTTAAAACTTTAGTCTTACCGCTGCCTGCTCCTGCAAGAATAAGTAGTGCTCCTTCTGTTGTTTTTGCTGCTTCGAGCTGCTCTTTATTAAGATTCTCTAAGATATTTCCCATTCCCCTATTCCCAAACTCTCAATTTTATGGTATTATATACAAGCATACACAAAAGATGTACAAATGACAATATATAAAAGGTGGTACGATGAACGATATTTTAAATTCAATTGACGATGAAAAACAACCTTCCATAATGGTTCCGATGGGTGATATGGATACGGCTGAGCAGTCTCCGGATACAGTTGATGAATTAGCAATGGAGCTTGCGACAATTAAACAACCCGCCAAAAGAATTGCGATTATCGGTTCAAGAAACCTTGCCATAACTCACCAGCAGATGATTGAAACATTAACAACTGCTTTAGTGAGACAAGGAAATACGATTATAACATCCGGTGGTTCTTGTGGTACTAACGCAGCAGCTATTCGTGGTGCAATGAAATCTAATCCTGATAAATTAAAAGTTATTTTACCTCAAACTATCGGTCAGCAACCTTCTGACGTTCAGGATCAATTAATTGGTGTGCCGAATATTGTAGAACATTCAGACAGAGCTATGATGACTTTAGCTGATGCTTCAAGAGTTTGCAATAGAGAAATAATTGATGATTGTAATCAATTGATTTGCTTCCTTTCTCATACAAGTAAAACTCTTCATACTGCAGTTGAATATGCAGAAGAAAATCATAAAGTTGTAACAGTATTTTATTTAGACTAAGGTGTGAATAGGTGCAATTTGCACTTCAACCGAACACTTAGGTTAAAAGGATTGAAAGCTATGGATTTAATAAAAAAACTCACGGGCAAAGACCCTGCTGAGTACGAAGTTGTCGCAAAATCAATGGTAGATAATTCGGATGTTAATCTTTTTGCGAAATTGGTTAAGCAGGATGGTTTTTTGTTTGATTTTGTAAAATCAAATGTTGCAAAAAGATTAAAAGCCGCTTGTAATAAAGAAAACTATCAAAATTTGATGAATTTTTTTGATTATTATTCGCAGTCTTATGATTTGGTTATTGCTGAGACCTTATTTAATTTTGGCGGTATAGAGCTTTTACCTGTTATGAAAGAACTTTTTTTGAACGGTAATGATAGCAAAAAAGCGTATGCTGCAAAGTTTTTTTCTTTTGTAGAGAATGACTATTTGCAAGAGCTACTTCCTATGTTAAGGCGATATGCATATTCGGATTATGAACCGCTTGCGCTTAATTCAATTGACTTGCTTTCTAAAATGAATGATGAAATCTCAAAAAATGAGGCGATTGCCAAGTTAAAATCGGTTGATGAGTTTGAGCAGTATAATGCTGTAAAGTTTTTGGTGACATATCAAGCAAAAGACGCATTGCCGTTGATTTTAGGTGTGATGAAAAAGTCGACGCTTTCAGAAAATATTGCATCAGAAATTCCGTATTTAATCTCTATTGAGGAGTTGCTGGAGCAAAATTTTGATGACGGAATTCTGGTGTTAAGCCATATTGTAAATGCTATTCCGGAAATTATACCACCATCTGTAGCAATAGATTATAATTTATTTGGAGTTTTTGAGAATCTTTATATTAATAAATTAACAAGTACTTCTGCAGTGTTGCTCAGATTGGCGCAAGATAAATTTGCTGAATTGGTTGGTAATGAAGAATATTTGTTTGATTGTGACAAAAATACTAAAGATGAAGTTTTTGCAGTTAATCAGTTGCTTTCAGGAATGAGCTGTTTAAAGCTAAAAAATCTTCTGTATGACGAATTGTATGAGGACAGTGATTTTGTGTTCTTTGCTGTTGATTTTGCGGATAACATTGAAGAGTTGGAAACTCTTTTGGATGGAAAAAACCAGACACTCATTTTAAAGGTTCTTACTGTGTTAAAAGAAAAGCAAGCTTTAAACAATTCGCATAAAGAACTAGCATTACAAAATATTACAAATGTGGATATTAAGCAAATTGTTCAAGCATTGTAATTAAATGTAGCTTACGTTTCCAAGTTCCATATTCTTGTTAAATTCTTTTATAATATCGGAAGATATTTTCCAATTAATTTTTCCGTCAGGGTACTTGATGTAGTGTTTAGTAGAACACATAGTTGATACGTGGCAAGCATCCAATATATTCATGAAGGAAATATCAACGCTCATATTTTTGCATTGATGTTCTTCTATGTATGTAGAAATATACTCAATTGCTCTCTGTGGATTAGTAGTATTTGGGGCTATAATATCATTTTGGGGTAATAATTGTAACATGTATATTTTCCTTAACAATAAAATTATCGGTATTTTTTCAAAAATCTTTAAGAATGATTTAATTAAATCATCCGTTTAGGGTATAATAAATATAGAAAAGAGGGACGATGTTATGAATAAAGAAAATGCGTTGGAAGCGGCTAAAAAGATAAAAATGCTTGTATTTGATTGTGATGGAGTTATGACAGATGGAAGCGTTACTTATGATGAAAATGGAGTTGAATATAAAACTTTTAATGTAAAAGACGGTCATGGAATTGTTAGAATGAATAAATCCGGTTTTATTACGGCAATTATTACTGCGCGAAATAATGGTACTGTAGCGCATAGAGCTAAGAATTTGAATTTTACGGAAGTATATCAAGGTCGTCAGTACAAACTGCCTGCGTTAGAAGAATTGTTAGAAAAGTATAATTTGACTTATGAAAATGTTTCATATATGGGCGATGATTTGCCGGATATTTGTATATTGGAAAAAGTTGGTTTAGCTTCCTGTCCTGCCGATGCAGTGAAAGAAGTTAAAGAAATTTGTAATTTTAAATCAACAATAGTCGGTGGTCGCGGAGCGGTAAGAGAGCTTTGTGATTTTATACTTGAAGCACAAGGTATTGAAAAAGAATATTTGGTCTCCGAAGGTAGTAGTAAAAAGTAGTATGAGCTTTTGTTAAGGTGATAAAATGTAACTAATTGTGTGGCATTTACAATTTAATCACATTTTGCATAATTATTTTTGTTAACCATATAAATTGCAGCACCAATCAATGCTCCTACAAAAGGAGCAGCTACTAACATTTTCTTATTAAATTTTTTCTTTGTTTTTTGCGCCCAAGATTCTACTAATGCGAATGCCAAAGTTGCGGACGCTCCAATGCCAACATTTTTATATAATCGTTTGTGAGATTCATTCTCTTTGTCGACAATATACTTATTGGCTAAAATATTTGCAGCAGCAATACCGCCACCAATAGCAGCTAAACCTGTTGCGTAGCGCCCAATATATTTGCCCTTGTAAGTTTTTTTTAACGAATCACCATCTATAAGTGCCAAAAACGGTGATGCCATTGCGCAAGCTGAAATAGTTAATACACTTTTATCCATATTCTTTGTATTATTGTCTGATTTATAAACTATATTATACTTATTTTCGTTAAACATTACACGCATAGATAGAGCCTTTCTTTAAAAAGTATCCAAAATCTTTAGAAACATGGCAGACAATTTTTTTGCATACTCTTTAAGTTTTGCCTTACAATTGTTACAATTTTTTAAAAAATCAGGTAATTTAGATGTAAGATTTTTAGTAAATTCATTTTTATTATTGGCGATCTTTTTACAAGATCTAAAAGAAGAGCTATGGTCAACATTTTTGCCTAAACTTACTTGATTGATATACATTTTTTCTCCTATTAATCATCCATTATACCATCTACAATTGAGTTCCTAATTGCACCCCAACCTAATAAAGTTCCAAAATAACCAATGCCAGCACCAACACCCGCACCAACCGGTCCAAGTACAGAACCTATAACTGCACCATTTGCAATTTCTTCTCCTGCATCTTTTGCCATTTTACCTGTGTGTTTGATTTGTTCCCAAAATGAATCATCTACGCTTGTGCCAGGCTCATGAGGAGCTGCATTTGGCGGTTTCATTCCTCCACCTAAGGATGAACCTGCTAATAATCCCAAACCACTTGTTACTGGTAGCGTTGCTCTACTAATTTTCTTTATTGCAGCACCTTTATTTCCAAAAGCCAACCCACCAGAAGTCACACTAATAATCCTCATCAAAGATACTCCTTCTTTCGTATTATATCAGTCACACACGACACATGGTAATAATGGTAATAATAAATGTCAACAATTTTTAACAAAAGTCTTTACAAAACTACATAAAAGGCTGTTTTAAACGATTGCTATAGTAAAATTTTATTAGGATTTCATTATTTTGAACCAACTAATGGTAACCTATGCATATAAAAAATTTAAGAAATAATATTAACTTTCAATCAGGACTAAACAATATTCTAATAAAACAGTCTCAAAATATCAAAGTTAAAAAGATTGAGGCAGATTTTTTGCATAATCAAGTTGATACAAATTTTAAATATTGCAAACCGATTGCTTTTACAGCAGATAAAGTTTTTCAAATATTTGATAATTTATCAAGGAAATTAAAAATAAATACTTTTCAGATTGCAATTCCGCGTATTCAGATCTACCAAAAGAAAGATCTAATCTTTAATTTTCAGGGTTATGGATTTTGTCTCCCAGAAACTCAAAAAATATTAAAAGATGAATTACCATTTGAAACAGGTTCAATATTTTTTGAAAAGGAAAATTCTCTTGAAGAGATTAATCAGAAATTGGATGAGAGTTTTAAAAATGAAGAAAGAAGTTCTTCTCATTATTTAGCACCCTTTATTCATGAATTTTTACATAATTCGTACATAAATTACATTTATAAAAGATACGGTTATGAGGGAATTTGTCCATATACGTCAAAAAAATATCATAATGATAAAAATTGTGGACATAGTATTATGAGAGAATTGCGAACGCTGAAATTCAATGAATGTGAAAACAAAATTATCCGAGAAAATCTTGGACAATATGCAACAACATCACAAAATCAGTATCATGAAGTTTTTGCGGAAACATTTACAAAATTTATTTGTAACTGTTTATCAGAAAATGATTCAACATTGATAGGCAATCCATTGGACGAATTAAAAAATCAACCAAAAGAATTTTTGCTAATTATCAAAAAGTTATTCCTTTAATCTGTGCAAAAAAGAAAAATCTATTCAATATTAACAATGTATTTCTATAAGTAGCAAAATTTTTTGGTTTATGTTAGAGTAATCCTATTATGAATAGAAAACCAATTATTGCAGTAGTCGGACGACCGAACGTAGGAAAATCAACATTTGTAAACAGGCTTGTAGGTAGACGTCAGTCAATAGTAGATGATATGCCGGGTGTTACTCGTGATAGAATCTATTTTGATGTAGAGTGGCAAAATAAACCTTTCACCGTAATTGATACCGGCGGTATAATTCCGGGTGATGAAGATGACATAATGGTTTCAATATACGATCAAGCTAATATTGCCTGCGAAGAAGCTGATAAGATTATTTTTATTGTTGATGGTGTAGAAGGTGTTACTCCTGTTGACATGGATATTGCAAATATATTGCGTAAGTCTGATAAACCAATTTTTCTTGCAGTAAATAAGGTCGATTCACACAATCAAATTACGATGTTAAGTGATTTTTATTCATTGGCAATTGGTGAACCTATTGCTATTTCTGCTTTGCACGGTTCTGGTGGAGTAGGTGATTTGTTGGAAGAAATCACAGCTGATTTTGAAAATGACGAGATTGAAGCAGAAGATTCTACTATAAAAATTGCTATAGTAGGACGTCCGAATGCAGGTAAATCATCTATTGTAAATGCTCTTCTCGGCGAAAAACGTGTAATTGTTTCCGATGTTTCAGGCACAACACGTGATAGCATTGATTCAAGATTTGTTTATGATAATCAAGAATTTGTGATTATTGATACAGCAGGAATTAGAAAAAAATCAAAAGTAGATTATGGTGTAGAAAAATTTGCTGTAGATAGAGCAATTCGTTCTATTCGTGAGTGTGATGTAGCTTTGATGGTAATTGATGCAACCGAAGCTATAAATGGTATTTCTGATCAGGATAAGAAAATCGCGTCTATAATTACAGAAGCTGGAAAAGGTATGGTTATTGCCATAAATAAATGGGATTTGATTGAGGATAAGAAATCAAATACTATTAATAAATTTGAACAAAAAATTGCAAATGAAATACCTTTCCTTGATTATGTGCCAAAAATTTATATAAGCGCAGTTACACATCAGCGCTTAAATCAGATTTTCACAAAAGTGGTAGAAGTGCAAAACGAAAGATCTAAGAGGGTTGCAACCGGACTTCTTAACAAAGTTGTGAATGAAGCTTATGCTCTAAATCCACCTCAAACCATAAGAAACAAACGTTTGAAGATTATGTATTCGACTCAGGCATCAATTGAGCCGCCGACATTTGTTCTTTTTGTAAATAACGAAGATTTGTTGAAAGACCATTATAAACGCTATATGGAAAATAAGCTTCGTGAAGCATTTGGTTTTACTGGAACTCCTGTTAGAATTTCAGTTCGAGCTCGTTCAGAAAAGAAAAAGTAAATATTTTATTTTACAACAACGATATCGCCGCGTTTTACCTCTTGGGCAAGCTGTTTGATGACTTCGTTATCCATTCTTATGCAGCCGTGTGATGCGTATTTACCGATACTTTCTGCAT
The DNA here is from genome assembly GCA_964503025.1 of uncultured Vampirovibrio sp. Lineage (GTDB taxonomy): Bacteria > Cyanobacteriota > Vampirovibrionia > Gastranaerophilales > Gastranaerophilaceae > CAG-196. The sequence continues at coordinate 12,102 of CAZCZF010000043.1, forward strand.
TATTGTTGCCATGTATAAATTGTCCGGTCATACTTTGTTCTCCTGTTTGCGGATTTAACATGTTTAGACAAATTATTTTAGGACCAAAATCTATTGGTCTTCTTCTGCGTTTAGTGTTACGAGGAGCATTTCGATAAGGGAAAGTTTCAATGTGTGTAACAATTTGGACGCACTTTTCGGTAGGGCTTTCTTTTGCACCGCTGGCTATAAGATAAGCTTTTTCAGGATTTCCAAGATTATCGTATTTGTATAAAATATTTTTGCTCAAATCTACTACAATCGCAGCGGTTCGTTTTTTACCTTGCACAATAATTTCAGGAGAAGGAGCTCCTTCTAAAACTGTTGCAGCTTGAGTTCCAGAAGCAGAAACTTCATATTGAAAGGTATCAGATGATAGTTTTTGTGTGCGAGCCAGTGTACTGCACATAGGTGCAAATGAAATAGCAAGCGCGCATCCGGTTGTTTTTATTATGCTATTTATATTCATATTTTGTTAAAACCCATAAAAAAGAAAATTGCTAGTTTATAGAGGATTTATTTATTTTAGTAAATTTGATTACTTGTACTTCACCTGCTTCCAAATTTGTAAAAATTCGATTTTTGGTGATTTTCAAATTCTGTCCTCTAATAATTTTAGCGTTATATTTTTTTGAAATAGAAGTGTCCTTTAAGCAAATTTTGTTTTTGTTTTCTTTAAAATCAAGATTACCTACAACTATGATGGAATCGTTTTTAAGAGTTCTTTTGTAGGCAAATACTTTTTCATCATCAGTTTTAAGCTGTACAAAATCTCCTTTTGTAATAATATCAAGGTTATCACTTCTAAATTTATAAGCTTTTTTGAAGTTGTTTAAAATATTTTCGTTGTTACCATCCGGTTTACGCGAAAAGTTGAAGATATCAAGTTTTCCTCTGTGAACAAAATAGCAATTGTCGTCAGTTTCGGTTTTTTCTGCAACGGTATTTGCCCAAGGATATAGGTATGTATCGCCTGTGAAGAACCCATCAATACAATACGGATTAAAAGGTAAAGTTGCTTCTAGCCATGAAATCATGTTGGAGAAATTTTCTCCATGCAATAAAATAGGGCTTACTTCATCATGTGTGGTAAAACTTAAAATAACATTCTTTGGCTCTTTGTAGGAAGTCAAAAGCTTTTGATTGAATTTTATATGACCGATAAATTCATCTGCATTCCAATCTTTTAGGTCAAAGAAGCTTCCGTAGTAGCCATCAAAACCTGCTTGTAATAATTTATCATAAGGTGTAAATTCTGCGAAAATACTAGGTGGTTCGCGCCAAGAATCTGACGCTTCCGCAAGAAACATAAATTCAGAATCTTTTTCTCTTGTATACTTAATAATTTCTTCCCAAAATTCAGAAGGTTTTATTGTTGCGACATCGGCTCTTATACCGTCAGCTCCAATTTCCAAAATCATATCAACAAATTTTTTGTGTGCAGCCAATACATCTTGATTTAATTTTCCATTTCTACCTGTATTGAGCAATCTGACATCAGTCCAATCAGTAGGAACAATGGAACATTGCTTATTATCTTTTATGAACAATTCTGGATGTGTTAAGAATAAATCGTACGCACCGCAGCTAGGTAAATCAATAATAACGCGGATGTTTCTTTTGTGACATTCTTCTATAAATTTTTTAGCTTGTTCAATGTCAGAGAGGTTAGAGTTTTTGTCAACTAACTGAGGATTTATGCTCCAAAAATCTTCTGCTGCATAAACAGAACCGGCAGTACCTAATGCTTTGAGCCTGCCTACTGGTGTAATTGGCAAAACATGTAACGTATTTATTCCAAGAGCTTTTATTTCATCCAAACGGTCAATTGCATTTATAAAATTGCCGCTAATTTCATCTTCGTCAATAATTTCGTTACCGTTCGTATCTTGCGCATTAAATGTTCTTATATTTATACCGCAAATATTTGCTTTGCTTGTAAGAAAACGAGTTCTTAAATCATTATTTTCATTCGCAAAAGTAGAACTGTTGCAAAGTATGAGTGCTGCTATAAAACAAGAAAATTTTTTCTTCATATACTCCTCCTTTTTAATATTATCAAATAAAAAGAGGGGTGTAAATAATTAAAAAATATTAATATGCATCTTTCATTTTTTCAGAAAGATTTTTAATATTAGCTTCTAGCTTATTTATGATATTAGAATCATTGAGTTCTTTTAATAACTCATTTCTGGTTCCATAAGCAATATTAGAAGAGGCGTTTAACGTCATTGAAGGATGTAGAATATTTACTCCCAAATAAGCCTTGCCTTCGTTATTAATATCTTTTTGAACAGATAATGAAATTGCTTTTGCATAAATATTTTTATCCGGATTTGCGAAATCTTCTGCAAAATCTCTGAAATATCCTTTATCAGGAATTTCTTTTTCAACTCTGTTTTTCATAGTTTCAACTGTTTGCTTTAAAGAATCTTTGAGTTCCATTATAATGTCCTTTCCGGAGATTTTTGTTTTATTAATGTTATTCATGTTATTAATTCTCGTCATTTGTTACTCCTTCCTGAATTTTGCCTTCTTTGAAGTTTTCTTTTAATGCATTCAGCCGTACTTCGTTCATATCGTGCAATTCTTTCATGTTCTCTTCCGATAATACCGGGTCAAATTTTGAAGGTAAACTAGGTTTTTTAGCAGGCAACCCCAGTTCAATCCTATTGTAATAATTATAGCATGCTTCAAGATAATTGTTATATTCCGCATAGTCTTCTTTTGAAAGTTCTGATACAGCCTTTTTAAAATCATTGAATAATTCCCCAAGCGTATTTTTACCTTGTCTTAAGTCGTATGCAATATGTTCATATTCACCAATCTTGTTGGTTTCTTCTCCTCGGAATTGGATTTCACCAAGAGTACCATCTTTGAAAATAACATTCATTTGTGCAGTTCTGTATCCGGATGCTTTTATTGATTTTGGTAATTCATCGCTTTTATTTGTTTTGAGAATTTTCTCTGGACTTGTAAAACCTGTATTAGTGTATAAATTTTCGCCTATATCGGCTCTTGTGAAAACAATGCCGTTGTTTTGGCTTATAATATTTCTAATTGCGAGCATTTGATCGACAATAAATTCGGGTAGTCCATATAATCCCGTGTAATTATTTACTTGTTCGACCTTTAATGGTTCTATGCTGTTGTCAGATTTTAAACGTTCTATTAAAGACTTGTTGGTTAAAATACCATTTTTTTCAATTTGTTCAACGGTCATCCCTTTTTCTATCATCAATGATTTTGTCATTGATAATAATAATTCGTTAACAACTTCAGATGTTCTTTCTCTAACAATTGGGCGTGTAAATTGTTCATATAAATAGAACCCTTCAAGTTTTTTTTGCATCGGAATCAAATTTCTCTTCATATATGTATTTTCTAAGTAATTCTTTTTGCTCAGGAGTTAATGGCTTATTTTTAACTTTCATGTTCTTAATGCGTTCAGAAATTTCTTTGTCGCTTAATTTTTTTAAGTTTTTGGTTATTATTCTAGCTCCGACAGCATCACCAATACATTCTCGTGCGGTATCGTAGTCTAAATATCCTTTTTTTCTTAGACCTTTTTCAAGTTTAGGTTCAATAGAAGCTGCACCTTTAGGTCTTGTACTTACAGCTTCTACTGTTGCTAATTTTGTTTTTCCAAATATGTTTTCAGTCTGTTCTTTGCAAGATTCAAGAGCGTTTTTGTATTCTTTTGCTAAATGAATTGAGGTCGTGCCTAATTCTGCTTTAATTTTTGTAGGTATAGGTACAACTTCAGAAACACCATTCGGTAATTTTACATCAAGAGTTTTATCACCAATGTCAAATCGAGTTTCGTTAATAGGCATTTCTATTTCTACTTTTGGGGTGTAGTTTACGACTTGAACATGTGGTAATGTATCATCAATTTTTGTTGAAATAGCCTTTCCTGCCATTTCAATAATTTCTTCATTGTTTATTTTTCCTGCATATTTTTCAATAAAGTCATTAACAATTTCTGGATATTGTTTTTGCATTGGTTCTAATTTTTCAGCTTCTTTTGGAGTTAATGTAATTTGAAAATTATTTTCTGTAAGTATACCTTCTTTGGTCTCTTGTATAGTTTGTTTAGTCATTGCGTTAGGAGTATCATTTGCAATTTTACTTCCATTAGCACCAATTTCAACATTATTTTTCCCAAATGCTTTTTGCGCACCTTTGCCTACCGCTTTCATACCACCACCGATTACAGGAGAAA
>CAZCZF010000044.1:0-16136 GCA_964503025.1 uncultured Vampirovibrio sp.
AGGTGTCCGCAGGACGGATGAGGGTGATTACGCTAATAAATATGTTATAAAATCGGCTGGATTCTTCGGCTTAATCAGCCTCAGGATGACTTTTATAAAACGCTGTTTACATTGAAAATATCTAAAATATCTTATTCCCTTATTTCATCGTCATCCTGAATAGCCGACAAAATTAGACATAGTGTTTGTGGTTGAGGTAATAAATAAGGCGTATTTCAGGATCTTACCAACTTGGCGTGATACTTATGTTTTGGTCAGATCCTGAACAGCTTGAAAATTACGGATTTACATCCTTATTTTCTACGCTTTCAGGATGACTTTAAAACCTCTTATTCACTTTTTAGTAAAGCATTGCCCCCTCACCCCAACCCTCTCTCTTGGAGAGGGGAAAAGACTAGATTGCCACGGGCTAAAGCCCTCGCAATGACTGAAAAAATGGTAGTCTACGCGTTAAACATAGAAAATAATTAAAACCTCTTATTCCCTTTTTCAGTAATCTCATGCCAAACCCATCCTTTTATCCCCATTGACACCTCACCCTAACCTATATTGATTACATTGGCTACATTGTTAAGTTTTGTAACAAACATGAGCTGCAAAAGGCAATTTTCAAGCATAAAAAAACTTCATGTATATAAGGGAAATTTTATAAGTAAGATTAATAGGAAAGGTGGCTAACTATGGGAGCAGGTTATGGTATTTCAGGAATTGGAAATTATGCAGGCGATCCTGCTTTTTGGAATGTTTATAATCAATACAATCCAAACTTTATGGGAGCAAAACAAACTCAAGAAGCCCAATATGCACAAGCAGCACAACAGGCAGCAGCTGCACAACAAGGTACAACAACCACTGCAAATACGGTTACAGATCCAACATTCAAAGGCGGAGAAATCGGTTCTGCAAGGTCTAGCGGAATTGGCACAGGCACAATTGTCGGTGGAGCTTTAGCTGTTGCCGGCGGTGCAGCAGCTTTGATATGCGCATCCAAAAAAGGTAACGGCAAGGGTGTAGTACAAGGCTTTAAAAATATTTGGAACGAACTCAAAGGTAAAGCTGTTTCCAATACCAGTGAAAAAGAAAAAGTAACAGAAAGTATTTCCAAACTATTAACAGAAGGAAAAGGTAAATTACAAACCTGTCAAATCAAAAATGGTACAGATGTTGTCGAATTCGCAGGTGACAAAGTAAAACAAATTGTTACAAAAACAGAACAAAAAATTAAAAATGTTGCGGGCATAAGAGTTCCGTCAGGAATCTCTCACACCTCTAAAGACGTAACGTTAAATTCTATCGAAAGAGCTGTTTCTCATGGTGGCAAAAATTACAAAGTAATTCTTGATAAAGAAGGTAATGTAATTGAAACACTAGTTAAGAATAAGAAAGGAGAATTTGTTAAAGCCGGAGATGTAAAAGACCTTGAAAAAATTACGGAAAAAGCTCAAACATACACGGCAGATCTTACAAATGTTAAATTAACGCTTCCTGACAGACATGGTGTTCCAACTGATGTTACAAGAACTTACAATGTATCAGTAAGAAATGGAAATGTCGTCGACGCAACTTACACAGTAGGCGGTACGACAAAACACTTAACCGAAGAACAGTGTAAATTGTTACAAGAAGCAAGAACCGCAGATATCGAAAAATTCGGACGTGTTAAGAAAGGTTATGGCGTAAAACCTGAAGAATGTCTTTACGAATATGCAGATGCAAACAGAAGATACTTATTCAAAGGTGATAGCAGAAAAACCGTAACAGAAGCTTATGACATCAAATCAAAAACTATCAACAAGCCAAAAGAAGTTTCTCAATACCTTGAAGAACACGGTTTGAAAGATATCACAACAAACGGTAAATTGCCTAATGGTGCAAAAATAACAAACGCTATCTATAAGAGCGATTCTGGTAACATATACACAATTAAAGACGGCAAAATCGTAAGTGTAAAAATCAAAGAAGGCTGTAGAATAAGCGGCAAAAAAGGTAAAACGCATACATTCAGAGCCGGTGAAACAATCAATGCTAGTGGTGGTAAATTGGATATCTGGCAAAACGGATTGGCAATTAACAACAGCGATTATGAAGCAATACGTGCATTGATTTAATAAAAACAAACAAAGAGAAGCGGCGGAATGCAAAGCATTCCGCCGCTTCTTCAATATAAACAACTTGTAGTTTGCTCAGAAGGGTAACTTGTAGTTTTACTCCAAGCCGGATATTATTTACCCCTTTACCCCTTTACCTATTCTTTGGTAAATTCTGCGTCGATTACATCATCGTCTTTTTTATCTTCTGATGCTGCGCTTTGAGAATTTGCTTCACTCTGAGCTTCGCCACCTTCTTTTTGTACAGCTTCGTAAGCTTTTTGTGAAATTGCAAACATTGTTTGTTGCAATTCTTCTGACAATTTTTTAAGCTCATCAGCAGATTTGTTTTCATCTAATGCTTTTTGAAGAGCTTCTCTGTGTTCTGTTAATTTCTTAACATCTTCATCAGAAATTTTGCCTTCAAAATCTTTAACGATTCTTTCTGAAGATGCAATCAAAGAGTTTGCATTGTTTTTAACTTCTGCTTCTTCTTTTTTCTTCTTATCTTCTGATGCGTTAGCTTCTGCTTCCTTAACCATCTTGTCGATATCTTGTTCAGACAAATTAGAAGAGTTTGTAATTGTAATCTTTTGTTCCTTATTAGTTGCTTTATCCTTTGCAGAAACATTTACAATACCGTTTGCATCGATATCAAATGTAACTTCAATTTGAGGAACACCGCGCATTGCAGGAGCAATACCTTCAAGTCTGAACATACCTAAAGATTTGTTATCCGTAGCCATTGGTCTTTCACCTTGAAGTACGTTGATGTCAACAGCTGTTTGATTGTTTTCAGCAGTTGAGAACACTTGAGACTTAGAAACCGGAATTGTTGTATTACGTGGTACAAGCGGAGTCATTACACCGCCTAATGTTTCAATACCAAGTGTCAATGGAGTTACGTCTAACAATACGATATCTTTAACTTCACCTGCAAGAACACCAGCTTGAACAGCAGCACCAACAGCAACAACTTCATCAGGGTTAACTGATTGGTTAGGTTCTTTGCCTGTGTAGTCTTTTACCAATTGTTGAACGGCAGGAATACGAGTTGAACCACCAACCAATACTACTTCGTTGATTTCATTCTTGCTTAAACCTGCATCAGAAAGTGCTTGTTCAACAGGCTTTTTACATCTTTCCAACAAATCGTGTGAAAGTTCTTCAAACTTAGCTCTTGAAAGAGAAAGTTCTAAGTGTTTAGGGCCATTTGCGTCAGCAGTGATATAAGGAAGGTTAATTGTTGTCTCAACTACTGATGACAATTCGCATTTAGCTTTTTCAGCAGCTTCCTTGATACGTTGCATAGCTTGTTTATCATTGGTTAAATCCATACCTTCTTGTTTTTTAAATTCAGCACAAATCCAATCAATAATCTTTTTATCAAAGTCGTCACCACCTAAGTGTGTATCACCTGATGTTGAAAGAACTTCGTGAACACCGTCGCCGATTTCAAGAATAGATACATCGAATGTACCACCACCTAAGTCGAATACAAGAACTTTCTCTGACTTATCTTTTTCCAAACCATAAGCCAAAGCAGCAGCAGTCGGTTCGTTTACGATACGTAAAACATCCAAACCAGCGATTTTACCGGCATCTTTTGTTGCTTGTCTTTGTGCGTCGTTAAAATATGCAGGAACCGTAATTACTGCAGAAGTAACTTTTTCACCCAAATAGCTTGAAGCATCATCAGCAAGTTTTCTCAAAATCATTGCAGAAATTTCTTGCGGAGTGTAATCTTTGCCATCAATATTCTTTTTATAATCTTCGCCCATGTGTCTTTTAATAGAAGCGATTGTTTTATCAGGGTTCAAAATTGCTTGTCTTTTTGCTAGTTGTCCAACCAATCTTTCACCGTTTTTAGAAAAACCAACAATAGAAGGAGTTGTTCTCATACCTTCTGCGTTTGCAATAACGGTAGGTTTACCACCTTCCATAACTGCTACAACGGAGTTTGTTGTTCCTAAGTCGATACCAATTGTTTTAGCCATTTTTATTTCTCCTTTTTTAAATTATATTTTTGAAGTTAATGAGTTAATAGGTTTTTGCCGGATTAATAAACCCAACCTATTACCTTATTTCTATATTTATATTAAACCACCATTTTTAATAAATCCTTAAAAAATAAACAATTTTTTAATAATTCAAATATTACACTTGAATTTTGGTTTTGTTTCTGGTTTAATGAAGGAACTTGAAAGTTAAATATGCCGATGTGATGGAATTGGTAGACGTGCCAGACTCAAAATCTGGTGTAGGCAACTACGTGCCGGTTCGACCCCGGCCATCGGCATTTTTAATTACTTTCGCAATTGTCCAAGAGCTGACTGTATTTTAATGTCCAGTTTGAGTTGGGAGTAAATCTATAAAATTGTCATCCTGAATAGCCGACAAAATTAGACATAGTGTTTGTGGTTGAGATGATAAATAAGGCGTATTTCAGGATCTTACCAACTTGGCGTGTTACTAATGTTTTGGTCAGATCCTGAACAGCTTGAAAATTACGGACTTACATCCTTATTTTCTACGCTTTCAGGATGACAGGTTTATTTGCATATTTACTACATTCTAGTAAGACCCTAAAATTAACGTGGAATTACATAACCCCAAATCGGATTATCATTACAATCCAACAAAGTTATATACGTAATTCTGACTTTTCTGCATTTACGCTTTTTCATATAACCGTAGCCGTACACAATTGATGAAACAGAATAGTCGCCAATTTTTTGTTCGTATTTATCAGTGAATTCTTTTTTTGATACAACTTTGCAAGGTAACTGATTTTCCTCTGTGTATAAATCAGTTAAATATTTAGTGCATTCAGACGCTCCTGCCGGAAGCAAAAATGCCATTAAAATTAATACTAAAAACAATCTCTTCATAATAAGTCAATTATAGAATATTGTTTAAAATTTTTCAAATACTTTTAAAAAAGAGGAAGGCTTTAATACCTTCCTCATCTGTTACTAAATACTTTTGAATTTAACCAAGTCCTGTTTTCTCATTCTGATATTTTCAGGAGTAATTTCTACAAGCTCATCGTCGCCGATGTATTCCAAACACTCTTCAAGAGTCATTTCTTTGTGTGCTTGCAAAGTAACCATAACATCAGCAGTTGCGCTTCTCATATTAGTCAATTTCTTGGTTTTGCATATATTAACGACGATATCTTGAGGTCTGTTACCTTCACCAATAATCATTCCTCTGTATACTTTTGTTTTTGGTGTAACAAAGAAAACACCTCTGTCCTCAAATTGAGCCAAAGCGTAAGGTATTGCTTCACCTTGTTCGTGAGCAAGAATTGAGCCGCTTCTTTGTTTTGGAATATTGCCTGCGTATGGTTTATATTCGTCAAATGTGTGGTACATAATACCTTCACCGCGCGTCATACGGATAAATTCAGAACGAAAACCGATTAAACCTCTTGCGGGAATAGAAAATTTCATGCTCGTTCTGTTGCCGTTGCTTTGCATTTCAAGCATGTTTGCTTTTCTGCCTGAAAGTCTGTCAATACAAGAGCCTGCATATTCTTCCGGAACGTCAATAAGCAAGTTTTCAAAAGGTTCTTGCAAGTTTTCACCTTCGCCTTTATAGATTACTTCCGGCTTAGAAACTTGAAATTCGTAACCTTCGCGTCTCATTGTTTCAATAAGTATGCCCAAGTGAAGTTCGCCTCTACCACTTACTTTAAAGCAATCTGTAGAATCCGTATCTTCCACTTTCAAACTTACATTCTTTTCTAATTCATCATACAATCTCTTTCTGATTTGTCTTGATGTTACAAATTTGCCTTCTTGACCTGCAAACGGCGAATCGTTTACTGAGAAATTCATCTGCAAAGTTGGCTCGTCTACTTTAATCAACGGAAGCGCTTGAATGTTGTTTACATCACAAAGAGTTTCACCGATTTGAATATCTGAAAAACCTGCAATGCCGACAATATCACCTGCTTCTGCTTCATTAATTTCAACTCTGCCTAAATCATGGAAACCAAAGAGTTTTGTTACTTTACCACGATTTACCTGACCTTCGGCATTAATCCATGCAACTTGGTCTTGAGAGTGTATTCTACCGTTAACAACACGTCCGATAACAATTCTGCCAACATACTCATTGTAGTCTAATGTTGTAGCTCTGAATTGGAATGGTTTTTCTGCATCACCGCTTGGTTCTTGAATGTTTGCCAAAATGCAATCCAAAAGCGGAACCATATCTTTTTTCTCATCATCAAGATGTTTAATTGCGTATCCATTCAAACTACTTGAATAAATGTAAGGAAAATCTATTAAATCTTCTCTGTCGGTTAATTCCGTAAACAAATCAAAAACCTTATCCAATGTTCCGTCAGGATCGGCTGCCGGTTTATCAATCTTATTGATTACAACAATAATCTTAATACCAAGCTCAAGAGCTTTTGAAAGAACAAATCTTGTTTGTGGCATAGGTCCTTCCGCAGCGTCAACAATTAATAATGCGCCATCTACCATACCCAAAACACGTTCAACTTCTCCACCGAAATCCGCGTGACCAGGGGTGTCAACAACATTAATTTTTGTTCCTTTATAATCTATTGCAATATTTTTGGAAAGAATTGTAATTCCTCTTTCTCTTTCCAAATCGTTACTATCAAGTACTCTTTCCTGAACTTGTTGGTTTTCTCTGAAAGCGCCGCCCTGTTTAAGCATACAATCCACAAGCGTTGTCTTGCCGTGGTCAACGTGCGCTATAATTGCGATATTACGTATATTTTTAGCTGTCATAATTCCATTCCTGTTTTTAGTTTTCGTCTAGTGTCATTTTTACACTTATATTGTATAACCGTAAAGCTGAAAAAACAATATTTATATCACTTTATACGTCACATGAAAAATTCGTTACATTTCTTAATCAAAAATAAATCACATGCAAACATGGGCATGGCATGGGTTTTCATGTTTTAAACGGCTGTAACCATGCAATAGCAAGAGTTAAGCATGCTCTTAAAACTCAATACCCAATAGAGTTATAGCTTTGCAAGTATTTTAATAAATCGTTACAATTACCGTTTTATGGGTTGTAAAAGCTAACTTAGTCCATATAATATAAATATGCGGCGGGTGAGTCTGAGAGAGCACCCAAGCAAACAGCAAGGAGATTTGGGGATTTCCTTTTATAACTTTAATAGTAACGCTGTTGATTATCATCACAAATAAATAGAAAAAATGATTTTGGAGGAATAAGTGTTTAAGAGTCGTGATATGGGAAGAGCTATTGCCGTTAAAAGATGGACACCTACGGCATTAGAATGTTATAAACGCGGTTGCGTATGCGAAGGTTGTTTTTATAGCGATTTTTTCAGTGCAACAGCACAAAAATGCCAAATGAAAGCTGCTGTTCTTGAACTTGTCAGAACAATAGGCGCACCGAATGTTGAACTTCCGCAAATTATAGAGTAATTTCAATTTACCACTTTAAAAAAGGATAAAAATAGTGTACAATGAAAAGGTAGTACATTAGGAGGTGTAAATGCACATACACGTAAACGGTAAAAACATTGAGATTACAGACGCTATTAAGGCTTATGTAAAAGAGAAAATCGGTAAGGTAGCTAATCATTATGATCAGATTACCGGAATCGACGTAGTACTTTCTGTAATCAAGAATCCTGCAGCAACAGGAAAACACGTGGCAGAAGTTTCATGTAAAATGAACACCGGTGTTGTTCACTGCGAGGAAGCTGCGGAATCTATGTATGCAAGCATTGACTTGTTGGCTGACAAATTGTCAAGACAGGTTAAAAAGTTCAAAGACAAGGCTCTTTCTTCAGACAAATCTTCTATCAGAAATGCAGAAGAAAAAGAAGAAGAGATTGTAGAAAGTTAATTATACAGCCGACATCGGCAAAGATTACGGAATAATTAATTAAATTGGGAAACGTCGATAAGTGCATACTTGTCGACGTTTCTGTTACAAACACAAGGAAAGAAGATATGAAAATAGTTTTAGCATCATCAAACCCGCACAAAGTTAAAGAAATCAATGAAATTGTTAAAAATACACCAATGGCAAATGGCAAACCTCTTGATGTTGAATTTGTTTTGCCTCCGCAGGGATTTGACCCGATAGAAAATGGCGAAACTTTTGAAGAAAATTCAAAAATAAAAGCAATTGCAGCATGGAAATTAACTAAAACTTGGACATTGGCAGACGATTCCGGACTTTGTATAAAAGCTTTGAACGGCAAACCGGGTATTTATTCTGCCCGATACGCAGAAACTCCGCAAAAACGTATTGAAAGAGTTTTAAATGAGCTTCAAGGTATTGAAAACAGGGAAGCTAAATTTGTGTGTGCAATGACATTAATTAATCCGCAAGGAGAGGTAGAATTTGCCTGCAAAGGTGTTTGCAAAGGTAGTATTACAAAAAACAGCGCAGGGCAAAACGGATTCGGTTATGACCCGATATTTCTTGTACAAGGTGACTCAAGAACAATGGCAGAGTTGAGTGAAGAAGATAAAAATAGGATTTCACACAGAGCCAACGCTCTCAATCAGATTTTGAACTTTATAAGCCAACTATAAGCCTATTTTCCCAACGCATGCGCTTTTTCGGTAGTGCTCTTGATTACATCATAAAATAATTTTTCGGAGTTATTTTCGTCCATACAATCAACACCTACACGAGTGCAACCGCCTTTTGTTGCTACATTTGAAATAAGTTCTTCCATTGAGATTTCCCTGTTTAAAGCCATTTTTGCAGAGCCAATTGCTGTCTGAATACTTAATAACAAGGCTTTTTCATAATCCATACCCAATTTTTCGCCTGCTCGTGCGATTTCGTTAATAACTTTGTAGAAAAATGCCGGTCCTGAACCTGAAATTGCTGTAACGATATCAATTTGTGCTTCATCATCAACAACAATACATCTACCGATTGTAGAAAGCATATTTTTAATATATTCCAAATCCTCAGGCTTTGCGTTTTTACCGCCAACCATACCACTCATACCTTCGCCGACAAGCGCAGGAGTATTTGGCATAATTCTTATTACACGAGTATTTTCTGGAAGATGTGTTTCTAATTTTTCCGTCGTAACTCCGGCAGCAATGGATGCAATAAGTTTATCGGATGTAATAAATGGTTTAATTTCTTCCAATACATCAACAGCTTGGTTTGGTTTTGTTGCAATTAGTATTATTTCAGAATTTTTTGCTAATTCTTTGTTATCCAAAGTTATTTTTATGCCAAGCGCTTTGGATTTTTCTTCAACACCTTCAGTCTCTGCTTGTGTCGCAATTAGCTCTTCTGGTTTTGCAAACCCTGTTTTAATAAGCCCCTTTATAATTGCACTTGCCATTTTGCCTGAACCGATAAATCCTATTTTATACATCTTTCTCTTCTCCTTTTTCTATATTTTAACACAAAACTCCAAGTCATAAGCCATTACTACACTTACAAACTTTATACTTGCGATATGCAATATTTTTTAGTATAATTCCATGTTATGAATAGTCGCGTGAAGAAACTCTCACTTGCCGTTTACTGGCACATGCATCAACCTGTTTATGAACTTGAAGGTACGTATCTAATGCCTTGGGTGCGTTTGCACGCTGTAAAAGACTATTTGGATATGGTTTTGGTATTAGAAAAATTCCCAAAATTGAAACTCAATTTTAATGTTGTGCCTGCTCTTTTAGACGCAATTATTGACTATACCGATAATGCATACCACGACATACATTCAGAGCTTACCGTTGCCGATTCGGAAACTCTTTCTGATGAAGAAAAAGCTTTTGTTTTGAACAATTTTTTCAGCTCCAAGTTTGAAACAATGATTTATAGAAGTGAAACATATAAAAATCTTTATCAAAAACGTTTTGCAAAAGATGTGGCAGATATAAATGATTTTTCTGCGCAAGAAATATCCGATTTGATGGCTTTGTTTAATTTGGTATGGATAGACCCTGTTCATTTTGATCGTTATTCGCGTTTAAAAGAATTATGGGCGAAGCAGAACGGATATACGCGTGAAGATAGGGTTGAAATTATTGGTATTCAAAAGCAAATAATGAAAGAAATAATACCAACTTACAAAAAGTATATTCAGACAGGTCGTATGGAATTAACTACAAGCCCTTATTATCATGCGATTTTGCCGATTTTGATTGACATAAAAACCTCAACAAAGTCTACAATAACCACAAAAGGACTTCCGCAATCTTTGGGAATGTTTGATGACGCCAAACTTCAAGTTAAGAGCGCATTAGACAGAGTAGAAGAGATTTTTGGTGTTCGTCCGCGAGGAATGTGGCCTCCGGAACTTTGTCTCGGGCCAAAGACACTAAATCTTTTTGCTAAAGAAGGAATTGAATGGACGATTTCAGATGAAGGAATCCTTGCGAGTTCCATAAATTTTGATTTTGTGCGTGATTTTAAAGGCAATCTGAACGAACCTTATCATTTGTTAAAAGTTTACAATTACGAAACTTCTGGAATTGATATTATTTTCCGTGACAGGTCAATTCCTAACCTTATCAATTTTGAATATGCCGGCATTAATCCTAAGATGGCTGCGGGCGATTTGTTTGAAAAAATTAAAATGATACAAAGCAAATTGTTAGTGTCTCCTGACGAAACACATTTGCTTACAATTGCTTCTGACTGCGAAAACTGTTGGGAAAATTATCAGAATGATGGACAAGAATTCATAGAAAATATCTATTCTTTGATAGAAAATGATGACTCACTTGAAACCGTCTTAATCAGTGATTATATAAAAAAAGACAAGCACAAAAAAGCGTTAAAAAAAATCTATTCAGGTTCTTGGATTGATCAAACATTCCAATATTGGATTGGTGAACCCGAGAAAAACAATGCTTGGGCTTATTTGAAGCAAACAAAAGATGATTTTGATTTGTTTGTGAAAGAAAATCCGAACAATCCAAATATAAAATTGGCTAAACGCGAACTATTGATTGCAGAAGGTAGCGATTGGTTTTGGTGGTATGGTGAACCGAATAATTCAGGTCAAGACTTCGTTTTTGATTATATGTTCAGAGAACACCTAAAAAATGTGTACATCCTTTTGGATAAAAATTATCCTGATTATCTCGACCAAACTATTATTACGTCGGTTGATGTTCCATTTAGACACCCAAAACGCCATATTTATCCAAAAATGGACGGTTTGGATTCAAGCTCGGAAGAATGGTTTAATGCAGGTTCATTAAGTCTCTTGGACGGACCTGTGTTCAGAGAAAATAAAAATGTAGATAAAATTCTTTTCGGCTGTGATAAGGACAATGTTTATTTTAGACTTTATGTCAATAAAGGTTCCGGAGAAAACAGTTTTATTGACAGAATTAATCAATTCTACATCTACACAAGAAATTCCTCAAAGCTTCAAAACCGCGCTTACATAAGACTTATCAGCAAAACAGATAATCCGTACCCTATTCTTTTAGAAAAGTTTGAACACGAATTGACCTTAACGTTGGTAAAAGATACATTGTATCCGCCTAGATTTACGACGGTATTGCACCCTAATTTATGGACGCTTGATAATCCTGATAAAATCAAAATTGTTTACAACGAGGTAATAGACATTTGCATTCCATTTGAAAAACTTGGAATTGATGTCGGAGAAACGGTTGAATTTTTCATGGCAAATACTGATTCTGGAGTGAAAAACACGTATATTCCTCAAGAAATTCTCTTGTCCATGACGCGGGAGTAAAGGTGGGTTGATGGGGGTAAAAGGGATTGACTTGGTGTGAGGCTACTGGCTTTCAAGTCATTGCGAGGGCTTTAGCCCGTGGCAATCCACTATAGCGCAACAAAACGACTGGATTGCTTCGCATTCGCTCGCAATGACTGGATTTAAAACTACTGAAATAAGGTAATAAGGGAATAAGATATTTTAGATATTTTCAATGTAAATCGCGTTGTATTTAAACAATATTGATAACAACTTATTCACTTATTTACTTAATCACCTATTCACTCTCATTACAGAGATAAAAAAGCAAAAGTTTGGGCTTGTAACAAACTTAAAGTGACAGAAGGGTAAAACGCAAAGTCTTTTCGTCAACATTTTCATTCCACATAGATTTTGGACGAACCCAAATATCTCCGCTTTTTACGGATTGATAAACGACCATATCTTCACAAGTTTCTGAATGTTTTGCAAGTGCAATAACCTTGTAAATATTGCCCTTGTAATGCCTATAAGTTTTTCCCACAGTAATTTCTTGCATAGTCGAATTATAGCATAAAGTTTAGAAGAATATCTCTGCCAATATTTACTTTAATTTCCACAATAAAAAAAGCTTTTGTGCTAAAATTTGATTACACGGAGAGAAGAAATGACGGAAAAAGTTTTAATATTAGGATTATCAAAAAGTGGAATTTCAGCAGCTAAATACCTGATTGATAAAGGTTACAGTGTGTATCTTACAGAATCAAAAAATGATGTAGATACAGAGCAAGTAAAAGAACTTGAAAATCTTGGTATTAAAGTTGAATACGGTTCACACAGTGATGAATTTATAAATGGTTCTGCTTTTGCGGTAACAAGCCCCGGAATTCCGCCAAAATCTGAAATTTTTAGGAGATTGCAAGAAAAAGGCATAAAAATAATTTCAGAAGTGGAATTAGCATATTTGAATACAAACATTCCTTTTATTGCAATTACCGGAACAAACGGTAAAACGACGACAACTGCACTTGTTTCACATATTTTAAGCAAGAAATTTTCTGCACCGGTTTGTGGTAATATCGGAGTTCCTCCGACATCTTTAATCAATGATAATCATGACTTTTTAGTTTTAGAAATTAGTTCTTACCAAGCGCAAATGACTGAAAAATTCAAGGCAAAAATCGCTTGTTGGACGAATTTTACACCTGATCATATTGATTGGCATGGTGGGTTGGAGAATTATTTTAAAGCAAAAGCTAAGATTTTTCTTTTGCCACAAGAACCTGAATTTGCAATTTTGAATGCCAAAGATGAAAAGCTCGTAGAGTTTTCTAAAGAATGCAAAAATGTTACATTCTTCGATAAAACCGAAGATTGCGGTATTTTAGACAACGCAATTTTTTATAAAAATGAAGAAATTATTAAGCTTTCAGACTGTCCTCTTGTCGGACATCACAATTATCAAAACATAATGTGCGGAATAATTATCGCAAAACTTGTGGGAATGGAAAATTCTGATATCAGAGAGCAAATTATGTCTTTCCGCGCACCTGAACACAGGCTTGAAAAAGTGCGTGAGATGAACGGAATTACTTTTTATAACGATTCAAAAGCAACTAATCCGGAAGCTTCAATCGTCGCAATAGAGTCATTTAACGGAGTCGATGTTGCGCTAATTTTGGGTGGCAGAGATAAGAATACGGATTTAACGGAAATGTGCCATTCAATAAATAAGCATATTAACACAGTATTTTTAATCGGCGAAGCTACAGAAAGATTTGACGAAAATCTGAAAAAAAATGGTTTTAGTAATATAATAAAAAAAGACACATTGGAGAGTGCAATTGATGAAGCAATTGATTTAAAACCTGATGTGGTATTGCTTTCACCGGCTTGTGCAAGCTTTGATATGTTTAAGAGTTATGAACACAGAGGAGAAGTGTTTAAAAACTATGTCCTATCCAAATAATAGTACTGTTCCTGAAAATATGAGCTCACAAAAAATGCAGTCTGACAGACCGCTTATGATTGCTGTTATTTTTCTTGTAGTAATCGGTTTGATGGCAATTTTTTCAGCAAGTGCTACAAAATGTATTGATATGGGACTAAATCCTGCTCGTTTTCTGATACAACAGCTATTTGGTGTGATTGTCGGTATTGTCGGTTTAAGATTTTTATCAAATTTTCATTATAAAAAATTGATGACATATACACTTCCTTTTGCGGCTTTTGTCATTATAATGCTTATCTTGGTTAAAGTTGCGGGAACAACTGTAAATGGCGCACAAAGATGGATTAACATCGGTCCAATGAGTTTGCAGCCGTCCGAATTTGCAAAACCGGCTGTCGTAATGCTTTTGGCAGGAGTTTTTTACAAAAATTCAAACATTTTTGATAAAAACAAAATTATTGCTGCGTTTGTTCCGATATTGATAATGGTAGCTTTAATTTTTAACCAGCCAAACTTAAGTATGGTATTGCTTTTGCTTGCGACATCTGTTGCGATATACGTATGTGCAGGTGGCTCGCTTCAATTGATTATGTATGGTATGTGCACAATGATACCGCTTTTGTTGCTAAAAGGTTTGAAAGGTTATCAATCATCAAGAATTGTAACTTGGCTTCATCCGGATGCAGACCCATTGGGTGCAGGATATAACATTTTACAATCACTCGGAGCTTTTGCTTCCGGCGGATTGTATGGTGTTGGATATGGAAGTTCAAAACAAAAGCTCGCTTGGCTTCCGGAAGCTCATACAGACTTTATTTTTGCCGTAATTGGTGAAGAACACGGATTTATTGGCTGTTTGCTTATTATTTGTTTATTCTGGACAATTTTACAAAGAGGATTTTTGATTGCCGTCAAATGCCAAGACATGTACGGAAAATTGCTTGCATTAGGGCTGACATTCTCAATATGTTTTCAAGGATTTTTAAATATGTGGGTCGCAAGTTCGTTTGTACCTGCAACAGGTGTTCCAATGCCGTTTATAAGTTATGGCGGTTCATCTATTATGGTATCATTATGGATGATTGGAATTTTATTAAATATATCAAAAGACAACGTAAAAAGGGTAAGGTTTGGTAATGTCAGAAACATACAGTAGAACATATTTTGTTACCGGCGGAGGAACGGGAGGTCACATTTATCCAGCATTAGCAGTAGCAGATGCACTTAGCGCGGATACAGACGATACAAAAGTTTATTATGTTGGTAATAAACGCAATATGGAATTTGAACTTGCAACAAAAAAAGGTTATAAGTTCTTGCACGTAAGCGTTTCCGGAATGCCAAGAGGTTTAAACCCTAAATTTTTTATTTGGGGTGTAAAACTTGTAAAAGCAATTTTGCGTTCAATAAGATACATAAAAAAATATAAACCGAATGCCGTTTTTGCGACAGGCGGATATGTTTCTGCGCCAATGATTTTTGCGTGCATACTTACCAAAACACCTTATATGATGCACGATTGTGACGCAATGCCGGGGCTTGTAACAAGAAAATTATGCAAAAGAGCGAAATACGTTTCCTTAGCTTTTGAAAAAGCGAGAAAATATATTCCGAACAGACATGCTGTTGTAACAGGCAATCCGATAAGAGAAGAATTTGCGACAATGACAAAATCTTCCGCAAAAGCAAATATGGGTTTGGATGGCAGAAAGCTTGTTTTATGCATTATGGGTGGTTCACAAGGCGCAAAATCAATTAACAATGCCGCGATTGAACTTTTGAAAGAATTTTCTCAGGAATTAAATCTGCAAGTAATTTTTCAAACGGGAAAAAAGAATTACGAGGATGTAATTGAGCGTTTACAAAGAATTTACCCTGCTTACGAGCAGAACAAAAATTTGATTATCAAACCGTATTTTATGGATATGATTTCTGTTCTAAAATCAAGCGACATGGTTATTTCTCGCGCAGGCTCATTGAGTTTGTCCGAAATTTGTGCTTCAGAAACCGCACCGATTTTAGTTCCGTTTCCGTATGCAGCAGCAAATCACCAACGAATAAATGCAAAATATCTGCTTGAAATGGGAGCGTGTATTTATCTTGAAGATAAATCTTTAGAGCCGAATAAATTACGAGAAATCATAGTTGAACTTGTTGAAAATCCTATTAAGATGAATTATTTAAAACAAAATGCATCTCATTTGGCAAAATTCAATGCAACAGAACGAATTGTGGAATTATTAAAAAGTTTATAATATAAGAAAGGGAATGTAAGTGCATTATATTTGAATTAGATATAGAATAGTTTTTTAAGTCATTATCAATACTTTTATTACTTTTACATTTTTTTTGCATCGTTGGTATAACTATTGAAAACATTACGCTAAGTCCTCATTTTTGATTTTTATTTTTA
>CAZCZF010000045.1:0-15393 GCA_964503025.1 uncultured Vampirovibrio sp.
TTCAGGATGACAGGTTTATTTGCATCTTTACCCCATTCCCCTTGGATTGCCACGGGCTAAAGCCCTCGCAATGACACGAAATTGGTAGTCTTACGCGTTAAGTATAGAAAATATTTAAAATCTCTTATTCCCTTATTACCCTATTACCTTATTACCTTTTTTCGGTAGTCTCATGCCAAGCCCAAACACTTACCCCCAAACATTTACCCTAGATTTACCCCTCTTATTGACTAATTAATCATCAAACACATATAATAAAATAAGCAGAGGAGATTAAAAAAATGGACGACTACAAAATAATTATTACTGTTTCAGGAACAGACAAAGTAGGAATTGTTGCGGCAATTTCCACGGTTCTTGCAAAATACAAAGTTAATATCGAAGACATCAAACAAACTCTTATGCAAGGGCATTTTGTTATGTTCATGCTCTGTGATATTAAAAATTCTGAATTGAATTTCAAGGATTTGAAAAACGTACTAATTGAGACCGGAAACAGCCTTGAAGTAGAAATCTGGATTCAAAAGAAAGGCATTTTTGAAAAAATGCATACCGTTTAATATTTTTTAATCACGGAAGAGGATTTATGGAAGATTTTTCTGAATTAAAAAATATTGCTAAGCGCTTAAAACAAATGAGTGCGAAAGTAAAACTCATTGCCCTTTTAAACAAAGCAAAAGCCGAATACGATCGTTATGATTACGAATCCGGCTTAGAAACGTTACAGGAAGCATACGAATTATCGCCAAGCAACCCCACTGTTTTACGCGGACTCGGTTGTATGAAGCAATTTAGTCAAAATTATGAAGAAGCCATTACATATTTTAACAAGGCATTGGAATTTTCAGAATCTAAAGAGATTGAATATACACTTATCGGAATGGCGTATTATTTGCAAGATAAACTCGATGATGCAATCAAATACTTCAACCTTGCAATTGATGAAAACGAAGATTACGATTCTGCTTACGAAGGCAGAAATCAAGCTATGCTTGAAAATCACATAAAGATTTTAGATTTACAAGAAACGTTAAAAAAATATTTCTAAATTTAAACCATGCAGCATTAGCTTTTTTAATGTTTATTCCTACAATTACAACGAGACAAAATGTGTTTTAAGATTATCGTGGGGATAAATTGGTTAACACCTCACCCCGCCCTTTCCTCAAAGAAAGGGGATTAAAAAGGAGGTTTTATGCAAATAAAAATATTACTTGTTGAAGACCAAAAACTTATGCGCATTGGTATAAAATCTTTGTTTGCCGACTATCCCGAGCTTGAAATAATCGGCGAAGCAATCAATGGCAGAGAAGCAATCGAGAAGTCAAAGCTTATCAAACCGGATATTGTTCTTATGGACATCGGACTTCCAGATATTTCCGGAATTGAAGCAACAAAGCAGATTTTGGAAAATAACAACAATATTAGAGTTATAATGCTTACTTCTCATATTTCAGAAGAAGAACTTAATCATTCTCTGATGGCAGGTGCGAGCGCCTATGTTATCAAAGATATCAGCACTGACTTTTTGATGAGTGTAATCAAAATGATTAAAGAGGGCGCGATGTGGATTGACCCTCACGTCGTTCCTTTTATCCGTGATAAAAACAGCGGAGTAATCCCTTCTCGCCAGTTATCACGTAGTGCCTTCAAAGAAAATCATTCAAATCTAACGCAAAGAGAATATGAAGTTCTTAAACTGGTAGTTGACGGTCAATCCAACAGTCAAATAGCAAGGACGCTTACAATAAGTGAACATACCGCAAAAGCGCATGTATGTAACATTATTCAGAAATTAGTCGTGGATGATAGAACACAAGCTGCGGTAAAAGCTCTTAAAGAGGGGCTGGTTTAGTTATAAAAGAAGGCGCGCGGTGGTTCTCACCGCGCGCCTTCTTACAAAAAATCATAAACTCAAATAATAATCTTTTAACAACTTTGCGTCATCTTCTATATTTGGGCTTTCACATACAATTGCGCCTTTAACATTGAAGCTTTTAAACGCTTTTAATAAATCTTTGTAATTAAAATCTGATTCTTCCAAGTTCAAATGCTTCTTCTCACCCTTTTCACCATACTCAATTCCTGCAATATGTGCGTGGAAATTATCAATAGCAACTTGCCCCAACTCTTTTCCGATGTATTCAAAAATTTCACAGAATTCACCATAAGTATTGGAAATTCCATTATATCTAGCATGGAGATGTGAAAAATCGACACAAGGAAGGACTGTTTCAAACTCTTTTGAAAGCCTTACAATTTCTTCTAAATCACCCCATTGAGTTGCTTTACCTGTTGTTTCGGGTCTTATCCAAATTTTATTTCCGGCTTTTGCTAACTCATCTGTAATAATTTTAATTTTTGAACGAATATTAGTATAAGTTAATTCTGCTTCTTGCCCCAAATAATAACCTGCATGAAAAGTAATACTGTAACCTCCCAAAGAATTTGCAGTCTCCGCTGTTTCAATAATACGCTGAACACTGGCTTCTAATTTATCCTCTTCTCTTGCATTAAGATTTACATAAAAAGGAGCGTGTGCAGTAATTACCTTCGTTGAAGCACTAACAGCATCACGACTTTTGTCACTAATTCTTACTCCGCGTACGAACTCCAATTCAAGACCATCAAGTCCCATTTCATCAAGAACTTTAAATCCTGCTTCATATCCTTTATTCCCTGCTCTTAGTGGAACTCCCGCTGTTAAAAAATATAAATTTTCCATATACATCCTTTTGTGGTATTTTGCGAAAATAAGGTAATAAGGGAATAGGGGGAATAAGAGATATAATTCGCTTTGCTCATAAATATTTGAAATAAATCGTATTTTACAATAAAAAATTTTTATAACTTCTTATTACCCTATTACCTAATTCCCTTTATCATCTAAATTCTTCCCCTATCTTCGGATTAACAATCCTGATGAAGTCTTTACTATCGCCCATAAAAAAGCTTCCAAACTGCATTACGGTTGGAACAACAAGCCCTTTTGCAGTTGCGATAAAGAATTTATCATCTTCTATTTTGGCAACCGTACCTGCTGGGTGCGGCACGCAAAAAGCGTCAGAAGCAACTTCCACTTTCATGATTTTCATCATGTTTCCACGGAAAGTTGTACTTGCTAATATAAATGGATTAAGCGCGCGAACAAAGCGTTCAATTTCTTCCGCCGTTTTATTGTAATTTATAAAAACTTCTCTCTCATCCAACCCTTTTCCAGAAATAAAATCGCCATTTGGCTGTTTTATTCTTGGCAACGGTTGATTTTCGTAAGCCATAAGAACTTGAAGCAATAATTCTATACCCAAAACATTAAGCTCATTAAAAATCGTACCCATTGTTGCCTTTGAATGAATATGGTAAGGTTTTTGAGCAATAATATCACCGGTATCAAAACTTTCATCCATAAAATGAATTGTCACACCTGTTTCCGTTTCACCGTTTATAATAACGCGCGAGTAAGGATTTCCACCTCTATATTTAGGAAGCATTGAAGGATGAACATTAATGAAACCATCTTTTACAGATTCAAGTAATATTCTTGGGATTTTGTAGTTGAAAGAGCACACAACCGCTGCATCTATATCAAGTGAACGTATTTTTTCGATAAGTTGCGGTTCGTCCAATTCGTCGTAGTCAATATAATTAAGCCTTCTTGCAAGAATAAAATTCTTAAAATCATTATACATATTGTGGTCTTTTTTAGGTCCTAAAACACCAACAATATTTACACCTGCCATCAAAAGACCATCAAGCCCGATATAAGCCATATCAGGTATGCCGACAAAAAGTATTCTTTTTTTAAACAGGTTTCTGTTAAACATATTTTTTTACCAAAGCTATACCAAGTATAACCGAAATTACGCAAATTAACAAACTTGTTAAGATATATGCCACGGCTCTCAGGTATTCTCCATTTTGAATATACATAGTAAGTTCAATTGACAATGCACTCAAAGTACTTAAACCACCGCAAAAACCGGTTATCAAAAGAAGCTTGTAGATTGAATCTGTATCACTTTTTAAGATAAAATAGGTAAAAACCGCCGTTGCAATAAAACATCCTAAAAAATTAGCAGTCAGTGTACAAAACGGCAAATAACAATTCTTGGGCAAAATTAGGTACAAACAATACCTTACCAAAGCGCCCAAGCCACCGCCAAGAAATACCATCAGACCGTTCATTATAAAACCTTTACCTCAATCAATTCTTCAAGAATTTTAGAGCAATCATTTACCATATTGGCACAATGCGCTTTTCTTTCCGGAGAAGTCATGTCCATGCCCGCAGTTAATACTCTGCAACAAGTTGCCTTGTGAGACTTTTTAAATTCTTCAATAAATTGTTTTGCTTTTGCTCTTGCACAAACTTCGTTTCCGGATTTATTTTCTCTTCCGTAAATAGAGCCTAAAACCATTTGAGAACCTGCAATTGCACCACAAAGACATCCAGAGCCCATTCCTCCCGAAAAAGATGTCGCTACAGGTAAAAGTTCTTGTGACACTAGACCTTTATCAATTGCTTCTTTTACAATACTTTCAGAGCAAGAATAACCGTTTTTAAAATATTCAGCCGCTTTCATCATTAAATCCTCATCTGGTACTATTTTAGCATTAAATTACAAATTCTCAAAAAAAATCACACATCTGTATATTTGCCTTTTTCAAAGCAAAAAATATTGATTAATGAAAAAATCATCACTACAATAAGCAATACAACTGCGAGAGCTGATGCGTAACCCAAATCGAGGTTTTCAAAAGCACGCTCATAAATGTAATACACGATGGTTTTTGTAGAATTTAAAGGTCCCCCCTTTGTCATAACATAAATTTCGGCAAAAACTTTCATAGCTGAAATCGTACTTATCGTTGACACCAAAGCAATTGTAGGCATAATATGCGGAATAGTAACCGTCAAATGTTTTCTCAAAAAGCTTGCACCGTCAATATCACAAGCTTCGTATAAATCTTGCGGAACGCTCATCAGAGACGCAAGATAAATCATCATATAATAGCCAATCCCTTTCCATATTGTAACAACAGCGACAGAAAAGAGCGCCCAATTTGGGTCTGTAAGCCAACCGATTGATTTTATATGAAAAATTGAAAGTGCATAATTCAAAATTCCTTGTCCTGCATAAAGCCATTTGAACGCAATTGCCGCAACAACAATAGAAACTATTACAGGAAGATACAAAAGTATTTTATACAAAGTTATTCCTCTGATTTTTTGGTTAATTAATATTGCAAGAAAAAGAGGAAATGTTACAAGAAATGGTACAGCAACAACAAGATACAAAAATGTATTTAGCATCACTTTATAAAAAATTGGTTCTCTAAAAAGCTTTGTGTAATTATCTATTCCGCAGAAATCGGGATGATAAAGACTTGAAGAATAATCAAAAACGCTTAAACCGAGTGTTTGGAAAAACGGAATAAAGAAAAACACGATTAGCACTGCCGCAGCAGGTAATAAAAATAAATATGGTGTATATTTCTTGTAGTAATTCATAAATTTCTCACATTTATCAGATTTAATTATCTAACCTTGATACTCTCATCTAAATATTTTATCAAAGGATAAATGAAAAATTCAATTTTATATATTAAAGCTTTTTCTTGAACCCTCTTCGTGATATAAACCACCTCCACAGATGGTTTCAATAACTTTTAACACAAATTCCCTTGAAGCGTCTGCAGAACTAAGGAAAAATTCTCTGTTGGCAAGGTGTCTTATTTTGAATATAGAGTTCTGCGATTTGTCCGCAGGAACAAACAACGAAGCAACCTCCTTGTCCAGCAAAACTTCCATCATATCTTTTCTGGAAGTTATACCTTCCATCAATTCATTATAATCTCCGTTAATTGCCATTATACGACCTGAAAACATAGGTTGAGCATTTTCTCTAAAAAGCGCTTGCGGTTCATAATTACATCTGGTAGTGAGACTTATTGTATGCCACAAAATATTTATAACAACAATTGTTTTTTCTTTGTCATGTTTTACATAAATATTTTCGGTCGTAACACCACGCGCAGCAAAAGATTGCTTCAAAGAATCCGCAATTGCTTTTAAGTTCTCTATAACTTCTGCAAAAATCTCGGTTGTATTCATTGTAGCATGCTGATAGTCCAAAAACTGTTTATACATGTGCGTAGACACCAGTCCTATGCGCTCCTGTATCAGTGTGGATTTTCTAAAGGAAGTTTCCATATTATTGAAATTTTCGTAGCCTTTACTCAAAATTTATAAAGCCTCCTTATATAATTGTACACTCAAAAAGACATCAATGTAAACAAAAAAACGTGAACTTTTGTAAAGATTTTACAATAAGCGCGAGAACTTTCCGTCCGAAGTTACCAACAAGAGTTTTTGTTCTTCTGAATAAATGTCAATTGATTCCATTTCCATACTTTTTGCTGTATCAATAAACAATTTTTCCAAAAGTACATACAAAATCTTAGCCTGATTATTATATTTTTGTAGTTCTGCCAATGTATCATTAATAATTAACAATGCCTCGTTTTGTTCATTGTTATCCAAATCCAAACGTGCAATAAAATATTTAGCCAAAGTTGAAATATTGAATATTGCTGATTTTTCAGATTTCTCCAAAACATCACTGTATATACTCATTGCTTTTTCTTTGATATCTAATTTCGCGTAAGAATGTGCTATCAACAAATCACACAGCATTTCCAATTGTATCTGTTTAATATCTACAGCAAGAAGTTTTGCTTGGTAGATATTTTGTGCAAAAACTTTCGGATTATCTTTATTCTGTGTAAATTCTTGCAATATCAAGTAAATAATTTTAGCAAAAGCGGTTGCATTTTCAACAAATGAGTGAGAATATTCTTTGCCGTTTATAAAATCTCTTACCGCTAAAATGCACTCTTTATCAGGAAGTTCAGTTTCGGTTGCGACTTTAACTGCATCAAAAAATTCTTCCAATTCGTCATCCATAAGGAGAAGCTTTGCAAGTGCAGCAAGTCTGAAAGTTTCCATTACATGTTCCATAAACAAATTTGTAGAAAAACTTACCGGCTTAATTTTCTCTATATCTTTCAATTTTAAAATTCCGAGAATATCTTTCGCAACATCTACGCATTGCGCAAAATCACCAATGTTAAATAGGATTTCAATATTAACAAGCAAAAGTAATAAAAATTTTGTGTTAACAACACCATCTACCAAAAGAGTCGGATTTTGCATTCTGGAAAGAATATTATGCAACAGACTCAAAGCGTCTGTATAGTTAGAAGAAATAAGCGCTCCTTGAAGCATTAAATTAGAAAGTTTTACAATTTTTTCATTGTCATTTGCATTTATTGCATCAATTAATAGAATATTCTCCAACGTACAAATTTTTTCTGGAGAATAGTTGTATAAACTCATCAAAATGTTTTGATAAACTTCTTTTTTATTCTCTTCTATATCTTCTGCAGGAATATTATTTTCAATGTGTTCTATTAGTGATAACGAACCTAAGCTATTTTTCAAATACGCGTCATAATCACCTGTTGCGATTGCAAATTGAGCATTTTTCCATAACAACAAATACTCTTCTTTGAATTTAGAAATTTTGCCGAATATAAGCAGCAAGGTTGTTTCGTCAAGTCCGTTTCCAAGATTTGCAAGAATATTTTTGGATAAAAACTCATTTACTTCTTTTTTTAGTGAAGCTTCTATTGCCGGTTTTAAAACGTTGTAGTTGTTTATATAAAACACATTTTGTTCAACATAACCAAACCCCAAATTTACAAGCGTTTTGACGGCATTAGGCATATCTTTGATGCCTAGCTTTGCCAGAACATTAAAATCAATTCGTTCGCCTAAAAATGAACTATAAGCAAGAATCATCGATGCGTCTATGTTTTTGCTCAAGCATTTCAATCGAGCTTTTAACAACCCTTCCAATGTTGTTGGCAATAAAACGGAATTGTTGTTTTTGATGAGCAATCTGTTTTCAAAATTTATAAGAACATCTTTTTCAAACAAATGTCTTATTGCGTTGTCAAAATATAATTTAGAACCGTTATAATTTTCTTTTATTTTTTCAAAATAAAAAGAGTTTATAAAATCGGATGCCTCTTCTTTTATTTCAGACAGTATTTGCGCCATACCCGACTTTTGCAGTGTGTATTCCGTGTATATAGTTGTGCGCAACAGTGATTTTATTTTTGAATGTAGTGAAATATCTCTGCTCATTGTAAAAACAAATTGTGGCACAATATTTGCATACTTATCAAAATAGAGATTTAGAGCTTGTATCGAGGTATCGTCCAAATATTCAAAATTTTCAACAATTATGGTACAATTTTTTAACGACATCAAAAATGCCGTAAAATCTTCTATATAAGCAAATCTTGCGTCCTCGGGAGAAGAAGCTTTACGCGGTGTAGATTTTATCAACTCCAAGATTAGCTTGAATCTTTTTATTTCAAATTCCGGCGGAATAAACTCTTTATGAAAAGACAAGTTGTGATAATCCTTAAATAATTTTTCAAAAAATCCCCAAGGTTTGTAAGTCATTTCTTCTGTACAAACAACATGTACAACCTTGGAATCTTGCTTTTTAAAAAATTCAACCAAATCAGAACTATTAATGCCTAATTCTCGGTCACTTCTTATTGCAATGATTTTGTTTGGTTGAAATTTGTCAAAAAATGTCGCGGCACTCACTTTCTCAAACTTACACTTTGCATTGATGTCAAAGACTTTGAACCTGTACATGTCCTCAGGATTTTCTTCCTCTTTTATCTTATCGATAGTGCGCTGCTGTGCTACTGCAACACTTTCATCATTATTTTCAGAAGGCGGAAGTATGTAATTTTCAAGCAAAATCTCGTAATACATCAATGCTTCGCCGTCTTTTTCTATAGAGTAGAGAGAGTCTGTCTTGAAGTCTTTTGAAATGTTATCACATACAAATTGATCAAGAATAATCTGCATGCCCTTCAAATATTTTTTTTCATTCTTTTTGACCGTAAGTAATTTTACGTTGCTATCAATTGTAATATTTTTGAGCAAATCTTCCGACTGCTTTTTTATTATAGTTATATTTAGTCGTAGCGGAGAGCCGAGTTGTTCTATTACATTTGCATTTAATTCAGAAAACGCACTCATGATTTTAATTGCTAGTCTGACAGCTTTTTGTGCGGATGTCGGAAAAGAAAGTTCTTTGTTCATATTAACAACAAAAACGTCATTATAATTTATAATTCTTCCTTCTACTCCGTTTAATTGTGAAATCAATAAATTTCGCAAACGATAGAAAAATTTTGTAAATAATTCTTGCGAGCCAAGCAGGCGTCTTATGTTTTTGAGCGCAGAAAATTGTATTATCAAAGTCGCAAATTCGTCATTTTCGCATTCTTGAAACGCAATGCTTGTCTTTACCGGAAATCCGCATTTGCATTTTTGAGCAGTTGTAGAAACTACATTACCGCATTTAGTGCATTTGGTTAAAACTATGTAACCGCATTTTTCACAAACAGAAGTCTCGCCAATAGAATGACAATTCGGACATTCTAATGCTAATACTTTGCGACAATGCGGACACACCGTCGAGTTATCAGGAATTTGTTTATGACATTTAGGACATTCCATATTTCAGATTATAGCCTAAAATTAAACTTTATGCTATTATGAATTTAAAAGAAGTGGGAGTATTAGGGATGAATATGTTAAAGATTATTACAGAACCGGCAATTCTTATTATTACTGCATTTTTCTTTCTGTTTATAATGACGGTTCTGAAAAATTATGCGCGAGTAGAAAAAAATTTGAAACCGGTTCTTGCTTATTTGAGTTCTTTAAACAAAAAAGAAATCTCATACAGATTCAACGAAATTGATTCATTTATGATAAAAAATGCCTTTATGGCAACATTTTGGGAAGATTTTAAGAAAGCTCTTATTTTCCCTGAAAAACTTTATATCGCCTCAAAAAATCCTACCGCAAATCCTGATTTTAAACCGGAAGTTTATTTAACGGTAGATGCATCTTATTTCTTTAATGAAGAAACACTGGTATTTTCACAAATAAATCACAAGTTCATACAAACTATGCCGACTCTTTTAACAGGCTTAGGGCCGTTTTTTACATTCTTAAAAATGGCAATTGCTTTTACTGCGGTTAATTTGTCAATGGAAGCCAATGTCGGAGATTCTTTAAACGGTTTGATTGCAAACATTCAAATTGCTGCACTGTGTTCTGTATTTGCCGTTGGTTTTTCTTTGTTGTTTATGTTTATTGAAAAAATACTTTACAATAAAAAATGTAAACAATATTATCTTAATATCCAGAAAGAGTTTATCCGACTTTTTGACGTGGTAACAAGCGAAAAATTCCTTATTGATTTGGTGAAAGAATCTAAAGTTCAGAACGTTACAACAGAAAAATTGTTAAAAGCTTTGCCTGAAAACTTTGCAAAGGCAATGGAAAAGAGCATTGGCACTACAACTTTACCATATCTGGAAAATATATTATACAGCTTAAATAAACTCAACGAATCCCTATCAAAAAACAAGGGAAATGATGTTGTTGATAAGCTATTTTAAGGAATTTATATATGAGATTTAGACGCAGTAAAGAATCTGATGAACAAAATAACATATTTTGGGTTACAATGACCGACCTTATGACGGCGCTTGTGCTCGTGTTTATTGTACTTTTCTTTTACTCATATTTAACAACATATTATGAGAAAATTCATCAGGATATGGAACAGAAAAAAGCAACTGCTGCATTGGAAGAAGCTTTGAAATCACAAAATATCGATGCAAATATTGATTCAGCCGGCGTAGTAAAAATATCAGATTTAGAATTATTTGAGTTGAATAGCTATGAACTTTCTGATAAGGGTAAGACTTATTTAAGTAAATTCTCTCCGGCATATCTCAACTCAATATTTACGAATGAATATTTGAAAGAAAATGTAGAGAAAATAATTATCCAAGGTCACACCGACTCGCAAACATTTGCAGGTGATTTTTCGCAAGATGAACAATATATGAAAAATATGGAGTTGAGTCTTAAGCGTGCGTATGAAGTCGCAGAATATATGACTAATACGCCTTACAACAAAGCAAACGGCAATCGTCTCAGAAAAATGATTGTTGTTGAAGGCGCAAGTTTCTCTTCGCCGGTTTTGGTTGATGGTAAAGAAGATTTTGCAAAAAGCCGCAGAGTAGAACTGAAAATTGTTATGAAAGAAAACAAGAAAAACTAAGGATTTGAATAGATATAAAAAAAGAAGGGAGCTAAACTTTAGTTCCCTTCTTTTCTGTTTTTATTGTAAATTAAGCATTTAATTTTGCTTTATCTTCTTCGGTTACACCCTTAATGGTAAGGTTGATTCTTCCCTTGTCGTCAATTTTAATAACCTTAACAATAACTTCATCACCAATATTTACGTGAGGTTCAATTGTTTCAATTCTTTCTTGACAAATTTGAGAAATGTGAACCATACCATCTTTGCCACCGCCCAATTCAACGAATGCACCGATAGGAATGATTCTTACAACTTTACCTTTGATAACCATTCCAACTTCCGGTTTGAAAGTTAAATCGTTAATCATTTTCTTAGCTATTGCAGCGCCTTCCTGATCATTAGATGTAATTGTTACAACACCGCTGTCTTGAATATCAATTTCGGCACCTGAAGCTTCAATAATTGCTCTGATTTGTTTTCCACCAGGTCCGATAACTGTTCCAATATCTTCAGTTGGAATTGTCATTGTTGTAATGCTTGGTGCAAATGGTGACAATGATTTAGCAGGTTCTGTAATTACCTCTCTCATTTTTGAAAGAATGTGAAGTCTGCCTTCTTTTGCTTGAGCAAGAGCACGTCTTAAAGTATCATTAGCAATACCCTTTGCCTTCATATCCATTTGAAGAGCCGTAATACCGTCATCATTACCTGTAACTTTGAAGTCCATATCGCCCAAGAAATCTTCGATACCTTGGATGTCGGTTAATACAACAGGTTCTTTGCCTTCTTCAGTAATCATACCCATTGCAACACCACCAATCATGCATTTAACAGGTACACCCGCATTCATCAAAGCCATAGATGAACCGCAAGTTGAACCCATTGATGTTGAACCGTTAGATTCTAATACGTCAGAAGTCACACGGATTGTATATCCAAATTCTTCTTGAGATGGAAGTGCAGGAATATTAGCTCTTTCAGCTAAGTTACCATGACCAACTTCTCTTCTACCAGGGCCTCTTAAAGGTTTTACTTCTCCAACTGAGAATCCTGGGAATATGTATTTGTGCATATATGTTTTTTCTGTTTCAGGATCAACTCCATCAAGTTCTTGTTTCATACCAGGACCTGCAAGTGTAGCAACAGAAAGGATTTGAGTTTGTCCTCTTGTAAATACGGCAGAACCGTGAGCACGAGGGATTACACCAACCTCGCACCAGATAGGACGAACTTCGTTTGGTTTACGACCGTCAGCACGTACACCTTCATCAAGAATCATTGCACGCATAATTTTCTTTTCAGCAGCCTTAAACTCTTCTGCAACAAAGTCAATTCCTGTTTCTTCAATAATTTGATGGATGTAATGATCTTCAGGCAATGCTTCAACTCTTTCTTTAACAAGTTTTTTAGCTTCTTCCAATTTTTCTTGTCTGCAAGCTCTGTCAAAGTTGTGGTAAGCGTCGAAAATCATATCGTGAGCAACCTCGTTGATAAGATTCTTAAGTTCGGTAGTATCATAAGGGTTAACAAACTCTTCTTTTACTACTCCACAAGCTTTTGCAAATTCAACCTGTGCGTCACATTGTTTTCTGATCTCACCTTGTGCAAATTCAACAGCAGCCATAATATCATCTTCAGTAACGAATTTACAGCCTGCTTCAACCATGATTACGCTATCGTGCGTACCTGCTACAACGATATCAAGGTCAGATGCTTTTGCTTGTTGGTGGGTTGGGTTTGCAACCAACTGACCATCAACCTTAGAAACTCTTACTGCACCAATAGGACCTTCAAAAGGAGCTCCTGAAAGCATTAACGCGCAAGATGCACCTAACATAGCCAATGTGTCAGGTTGATTTTGTTGGTCGTAGCTAAATAATTGTGCAACGATTTGAATATCGTTTCTATATCCTTTTGGGAAAAGGGGTCTGATTGGTCTATCTATCAAACGAGAAACAAGGATTGCCTTGTCGCTTGATTTACCTTCTGAACGGTTGTATCCACCCGGAATGCGTCCGATAGATGACATTCTTTCTTCATAATCTATAAGTAAAGGGAAGAAGTCGATTCCGACCCTTGGTTCTTTACTAACTACACAATGTACGAATAACATTGTATCACCGCAGCGAACTGTAACGCTGCCGTTGGTTGATTGAGCGTACTTACCCGTTTCAACGGTAACAGTTTTTCCGCCAATTTCTAATTGAAAACTTTTTGTTTCCGGTACCATTTTTCCTTCTTTCTCCGACTACTCGAAAGCCGGATGCTTCCATTAAATTATACTAAATTTTCCATGTGAATTATAATATAAACAAGAAAAATACACCAGAAAAATATAATTTCAGGCTATTTCTCCGGTTGAATATCCAGTTTAGAAATCGCTCTGGTTGCTTTGGCGAATTTGAATGTTCCAGGTGGCATTGTAGCAGCAACAGACGCTACGAAACCTGCTGATAATCCGGTTATAATACCGCCAACCGTCGCTAAAACTTTTTTTGTAATTGAAGATTTTTGAGTTATTACAATAGGAATTGATGCTCCGATCACGCCACCTGCACCAACAATAAAGCGTGAAAGATTTTTTCTTTTCTTTATCTCCTCTTCCGAAGAGTGTTCTGCTACATATTTTTGAATTTGCGGTGCAGAATTAATAATATCTCTGTATGCGGATTCAAAAGTATCC
Organism: uncultured Vampirovibrio sp.; assembly: GCA_964503025.1. Lineage (GTDB taxonomy): Bacteria > Cyanobacteriota > Vampirovibrionia > Gastranaerophilales > Gastranaerophilaceae > CAG-196. The sequence continues at coordinate 13,903 of CAZCZF010000045.1, forward strand.
GTATCTTTTGCCGGAACACTCAAACGTCCTGCTTCTTCTCCCAGAGAATCTATTACTCGATAAACACTGCGCCCGTTCGGAGCAAGACCTATGCGCTGAATATTACCATAAGGACTGTGTCTGTTGTCTGCATTTCCAATTCTTGTAACTTCTGCCATAATAACACCTTCACACCACACAGACATTATACAAATAAATTTCTAAATTCGCAATAATTCGTCGGAATTATCTGTGGCGGAAGGTTGTTATTTAATTAGCAAGAAAAGCTTGCTCTTAATTTTTTCAACGCACGAGCCTCGGTTTGTCTGATACATTCTTTTGTAACACCAAAAATCTTTCCGATGTCTTCCAAGGTTGTCTTGGCACATTCTTCAAGCCCAAATCTCATTTTGATAACAGTTTGTTCGCGTTCTTTTAAAGTTGATACTACATTCGCAATTTCACGTTTCAATTCTTCAAACTCAATTGATTCTTCAACGCTTGCTTTGCTGTCTTCAAGAACATCTGCAACATTCAATTCGCTTCCATTTTTTGCGTCAAAACTTCCTTCGATAGAAACAGTAGTTGAATATGCTGATAAAAACGTATCAATTTTTTCAGGCTCAATATTCATTTTCTCTGCAACATCTTTATTCGTAACTTGGCAGTTGTAAGATCTTTCCATCTCTGCTTTTACTTTTGAGAATTTTGACAAAGTTTCTTGAATGTAAACAGGGATTTTCATGCAATAAGATTGTTCGGAAATAGCTTTAAACATAGCTTGTTTAATCCACCAACTTGCATAAGTTGAAAATCTGTAACCAAGTTCAGGATTGAATTTTTCAACTGCAATCATTAAACCCAAGTTACCTTCCTGAATAAGATCAATCATTGGCAATTTCGATACGTGAATTGCTTTTCTGGCAATTGTTAATACAAGTTTCAAATTGGATTGCACAAGAAGTTTTTTTGCATTCTTGTCGCCACTTTTCGCTTTTTGTGCAACTTCTTTTTCTTCTTCGCTTGTGAGTGACTTAAAAGAATTAGCCTTTCTTAAATACGCACTCATGTCCTCTCCGCTAAATACGGCAAAACTTCCTCTTGCTGGATTTGATGTTCTTTTCATTGTGATAACTTGATCTTTCATACGTTAAACTCCTAAGGTAAATGTAATACTAATTCAATTTGATGCAATAGGTTATTAGTGAACTAAGACGAAACACATAACAGACCTTGTATACTTATGATATATCAAAAGTATATATTATGCAATACTTTTATTAAGAAATATTACAAAAATACCCCGTTTTTTGGAAAGTTTTTACAAAACTTAATAAAAATACGTCGGTAAATATATAAAAACATTCACTTTGAGAAGAATGAGCAGAGAGTTTGATTATTTAAAAAAACTATAAACTCAATAGCATAATACCTATAACAACCACCACTAATAAACATCAAAACCGTCTATTAATACAGCAATAATTAAAAATACAGATAATAATACTAATA
>CAZCZF010000046.1:0-14577 GCA_964503025.1 uncultured Vampirovibrio sp.
TCTTAAGGGTTATACGATTAAATTTTATTTATAAAATATTCAACATATTTTCTCATTGTTTCGGGAATGTTCTTTTTATTTACTTTTATTGCTTTGTTCCAATGAGTTTTGTTCTTCGTCTTATTTAATCTTTCATTTTCTTATTTCCTAAAAAAGCGAGATTTAGTCTAATATGTATTTGAACTAGAACACTGCGCCGTCATTGGTTCTAACTTGGATCTTGCTGTCATTCATCAACTTGGAGGACAAGCTGGGAGCAACAAAGTCGTCACAATCCATGCAAGACCTTATTTAAAATTGATTGGAGAAGATTTTGAAGAAATTATCAGAGTTTTTTTGCTTTATATCACAAAATTTGTGTAACTTTCGTCTATTTCATCTTGCTCGATTCCAATATATCTTAATGTAATTTCAGGCGATGAATGATTGAATATTTTTTGTAACATTGCAACATCTTTAAATTTTTTGTAGTGATGATATCCGAAAGTTTTTCTCATTGTATGCGTGCCAAATTTATCTTCCAATCCGGCTTCTTCACATGCTGTTCGGATAATATAATATGCTGCAACACGTGCAAGCCTATTTCCAAATTTTGTTTCAAATAACGGAGAATCAAGCCTTTTGCCTTTAGTGTATATTGCAAACAGTTCTTTTAATTTTGAATTAATAGGAAATTTCTTAATTTTTCCTGTTTTCTTTTCTGTTAATTGAATAAAATTTCTGTTCTTTACATCTCCAACATTTAACTTTAAAATGTCTGAAATTCTTAATCCACAGTTCGTTCCTATTGTGAAAAACACAAGATTTCTCAAACTTTGTTTTGCAAGAATATTTTCTACTTTACGAATATCCTCTACATTTCTAATTGGTTCTACCGTTCCCATAGTTTTCTCCTTCATAATTCAGAATCTTTTATATTGCGAAAAAGATTCAATCTAACAACACTTTTAAGCTACTTTAAATATTGCTTAGTTGCTTTGATAATTTCTTCAAAATCTTCTTCAATCAATTTTAAATAAGGTCTTGCTGGGATTGAGACGGCTTTGTTGCGCCCAGTTTGCCCTCCGAGTTGATGAATGGCAGCATAATCCAAGTTAGAACCAATGACGGCACAGTCCTTGTCATAATGGGTGGAAATTGAAGATGCAAGCTGACCTTCAACTTGCAAAATTTGACCGGAACATTTCCGTTTTTTCTGACGTTGTTTTTTAGTTGATTCGGCTAAATCTTGCCATTTGGGTCTGCCTTCATTTTTAAAATTTTCTTCGGTTGAATAAGCAAAAATACCTGCGATGTTTTTCATCAATGGTCGCAGGTTTTCGCCTTTTTGAGCTAGTTCAAGAAGTTTTTCGGCAACGGCTTTATTATCAATTTGAATTTCTATTGGTTCATCCATTAAACTTACAAACAGGAATGAGAAAAGGGGAAATATTAAATTTACAGTGGAGCAATATTGATTTTGAATACGGTTTTATAGAACTTTTAAAAACAAAATCAGGCAAGGCAAGGAAAATTCCAATATCAGATAAATTATGGCAAGTTTTAAATAAACAAAATAGAAAAAACAAATATGTATTTATTAACCCTGAAACCGGTTTACCTTATGTAGATATAAAGAAATCTTTTAATAAAGCAAGAGAAGAAGCAGGAATAAAAGATTTTAGATTCCACGATTTAAGACATACGGTTGCTACTCGGCTGGTAGAAAAAGGAATAGATTTACTTGTTGTTATGGATATTTTAGGACATAGCAATATAGAAACCACAATGAGATATGCACACCCAATACCAAAAAGAAAATCAGATGCAATATCAGTTCTTAATTCATATAATTAGGATTTAATTCAAAATATAAAATGGACACAGAATGGACATGAAATAAAAAATAGCTGGGGAGAGACTCGAACTCTCGAACCTTTCGGGTATGAGCCGAACGCTCTAACCAACTGAGCTACCCAGCCATCTATTTTTTTATTTAATTGTCAATTTCAAGGTTTCGACCCCATTTGTATGAGCCGTGCGCTCTCACCAGCTGAGCTACCTTGCCATAATTCTTGTTTCTTTGGCTAGGCTGTCTCGAGCGCCGCTCTCACATTTTCTGTAAATCGTTCACTGCGTTCACTCAGGGAGCTACCTTGCCATAATTCTTGTTTCTTTGGCTAAGCTGTCTCGAGCGCCGCTCTCACGTTTTCTGTAAATCGTTCACTGCGTTTACTCAGGAAACCACCTTGCCATAATTGAAACCTATTCAATTGTCACAACAAAATTATTCTCGCACAAACATTTTTTATTGTAAAGACCACAGGTCGGATTTGTGCTTCGCACAAATCCGACCACCCTTATTACATTAAACTAATCTTCCACTTCAACATTTACTGCCTTATCTTTGTCGAATCTCGGTTTCGCCATTTTCTTATGAAAATCGCCCCTCGGTCCTCTGTCAAAATGATGGTGCCCAAAATCACCCCTCGGCATCATTTGTTGGCAAGGGCACGGAGCCGGCATTGGAGCAGGCATTGGCGGTTTATGTATTGCTGCAAACAGGCTTAATGCCAAATATACACCTACAAAAGTTCCTGCTGCCACAACCAAAAATTTTCTAAACCCTTTGCTTTGGCAAATACAGTTACATTGTTTTTCTTCAATTTTAATTTCTTCTGTCATAATCATTCTCCTTCTGCGTATTACAATTACATAACGATTTTAAATTTTAAATTGTTCATTTATGTTAAAATATTTTTATGAAAAATTATTCAAAGATAGCATGTGAATATTTTAAAGAAGGTTATAATTGTGCACAATCAGTCCTTCTTGCATTTTCTGACATCACAGGTTTTGATAAAGATACGACGCTTAAACTTTCTTCCTCTTTTGGTGGCGGAATGGGTCGTTTACGTGAAGTTTGCGGAGCTGTCAGTTCAATGTTCATGATTGCAGGAATATTGAAAGGTTATACTACTCCAAACGATGATACTATCAAGGAAGAGCATTACTCTTTAATTCAAAACCTTGGAAATGAGTTCAAATCCGAATGCAGTTCAATTATTTGTCGCGAACTTCTTGGACTCGCCGAAGGCGCAGATTCTCCTACTCCTTCAAAACGCACTGAACAATATTACAACGAACGTCCTTGCGAAAATTGCATTAAAACAGCTGTATCAATTATTGAACATCATTTCTTAAATTAGAGGTGCAAAAGTCTTGTAATACAAATATAATGCGACCAAAATAAGCAAAACTCCGCTTATTTTTAGCAAAATACCCGACATGCCTGCAAATTTTTTAAGATTTTTTACTCCTGAAGTAAATAATCCTGCAATTATCAATATCAATCCCTGACCAACAGCAAACAAGAACAGCATTAAAACCGCAGCAGCAAGATTTTTCCCCATTGCCGCAAAAGCCATGATTCCCGCAAGAATCGGTGTTGAGCAAGGAGTTCCCGCAAGTGCAAACGCTATACCTAATAAAACAGGATACAGAAAAAGTGAATTTGTTGAATTTACAGGCATTGATTTTACTATTATCGGCATTTCAAAATCAAGAACTTCAGTCAATTTAAGTCCCATCACAAAAAGCAAAGACGCCATAATCAGTGTAAAATATCCACCCAAAGTAGAAGCAAAAACACTTCCCGTAATTGCACATATTATTCCGATAATCGAAAATACAATTGCCGTTCCAAGTATAAAAAAGCTTAATTGCACAAAAGTTCTAAGCGGAGTTTCCTTGGAATATCCACCAACATAACCTACAATCAGCGGCAACATTGCGAGTGAACATGGCGAAATAGACGCCAAAACTCCGCCAGCAAATGACGCGGCAAACATTAAAAGCCAAACTCCTAATCCGGTTGAACCGGATGAAAATACATTTACCAAATTATCCATTTATCAACTCTTCCATATAATTTTCTAATATTTTAGGCTGCATTGTTCCTTCAATCCTTCTTACAACATTTCCGTTTTCATTCTTAAACACGGTTGTCGGAACAAGTTTTACACCATAAGTCTTTATCAAAGACTGCGTTTCATGATTTTTTTGCGTTACATCAACTTTTCTTAGATTAATTTCTTTGCTATATTTTGGATAAGTTTCTTCAAAAACTTTTTCCAATTCCTGACATTCATAGCACATAGGCGAAGCAAATTTTATAATCTCTGCACCATTAGAAGCAAATGACGGCGGAGTAGTTAATTTATCACGAGTCAAACCGAAATATGCAACTATCGGAACTAAAAAGATTAACAAAATAATAAAAATATTTTTATTCATAAAACCCCTCCTTTTTTAAGTCCATATTATGATACAGCTTCAATAAAAAAACAAAATCGCTTATCGGGTAATTTTTAAGCCATGTCCAAACATGTCTAAGTATCGTTTTGGAAATATTCTAAGTTAATGTATAGCAGTATTTTAATAGTATTCATGTTGCAATTTTGTTCAAAACCTGTTTTGATAAAAATTATTAAAAAATTTACATATCAGTAATAATAATTTTCTTATCTGATGTAATTTTATCTACGTTCAATATTGTGTACAAAGTTTCGTTATAAATAAATTCATTGGAAAAGTACCCATCTGTTAATTCTGGCAGTTCTTCATCCTGATAATCAAAAAGCTCATTAATTTTATCAATAAGTAACGCAATTTTTAACTCATTGCACTTTACAATAATTACGGGCTTTTTATCAACTTTATCGGTAGACGGAAGGTCTAAAAATTTCTTCAAATTCAAAACCGTAATATAATCGCCACGCAAATTCATTATACCTTCTATAAAATCCGGTGTTCCGGGAACATTAGTAATTGTCGTGTCTTTCAAAACTTCTTTAACAAAACTCAATTCAATACAGTAATAATCATTGTTAAGATTAAAAGAAATATATTTGTTCTTTGCATGCAACTCGCCTGAAGCAAGTTTCAATCTTGATTTATCCGCAATCGCAAGAGTTCTTTTTTTCATTATGCTTACAGACTCTTCATCTTGCGGAAAAAGTGCCGGAATATTTACGTCCAAACCGGAATCATGAGTTTTTAACAAACTCTCTATCGCATATATGTTAATTATAAAAATAGTTTCCTGATTATATTTGTACATGGACTCAATAATCATTTTGCTATCAATAAAAGGAATTGCATCTGTTAATGCTGATTCAAAAGGCAAAATGCCAAGCACCTTATCAGTAATAATACCAAAAATAACTTCATCTGTTTTTATAATCAAAAGCTCGTTATTAATATTATACGGAGGAACTTTTCCATCCAAATAAAACCTTATATCAAGAATACTGATGACGAAATTGTTGTATTTAAGCAATCCAATAATATTGTTTGGTAATTTTTGCGGATAATCCAATGCCGGAAGCTTCATGATTTCAAGAACATTATCAGAATTTACCGCATATTTGTTATTACCAATTTTGAAATATAGGTGTGTATTTTTCTTTTGTTCAATAAAGTTATTACTGCTCATGTAACACTATCCTGTTTCTTCCAGTCTCTTTTGCTTTATATAATGCTTCGTCCGCAGATTTAAGAATTTCTGCCGCGGTACTAAATTCTTGGAAATTCATTGTAAGCCCGATACTAGCTGTTACTTTTGCTTTGATTCCATTATACTCAAAGTCATATTCCTCGATAGTGCGTCTTAAACGCTGAACCGGAATAACCGCATTTTCAATATTGGTTTCAGGCATAATCATAACCAGTTCTTCTCCGCCATATCTATACAGCAAATCCGTTTTTCTGAACGCAGCTTTCGTTAAATCTGCAACAGTCTTTAGTACATAGTCGCCGTATTGATGACCGTATGTATCATTAACTTTTTTAAAAAAGTCGATATCTAAAATTGCCAGGCTAAAATCGGAAGGGTGTCTCTTTGTTCTGTTATACTCTTGCTCAAGAGATATTTCAAACTGTCGTCTGTTATATAAACCGGTAAGTCCATCCAAAACAGACATGAACTCTTTTTCCGTATATTGATACTTCATTTTAAATATCGCAAGAAGTTCGCTTATCATCAAATCAAAATATCTAAAAGATGCATAATCCATATCTTGTCGAGTATAGAAACAAATTCCACCGATAAGTTTTTTGTCAAATATAAGCGGGATGATGATTTTAGATGTTAAATCCGTAAACTTATAGTCAAGCTCTTTTCCTAAAAGCATTCTTACAACTTCAAACTTAGAGTCAGAGACTTTTTTATATTCATCCATTTTCTTGAAAAAGTCATAATTTATATCCGAAAGCAAACTTTTTGGCAAGTTCCTTCCCAGTGTGTCAATGTATAAAATGTTTTCTGCAAAGTTATCAGGAGAAGCAAAATAAACTCCGGCAACGCTGTATTCCACAAAAGAACTTAATAGAGAGAATAATTTTTCAACCAAAATTCTTTCATAATTCATAAAATCGCTCAAATTGCGAAATTCATTTGCAAAAACAGATTTCAGCAAAAGGTCGTTAAGAACGCTATTTAAACGTACTTGTGCAGATTCTGTCGATTCTTTTGCCAACAATGCTGCTTTATATTCATCACTTACAGGATATCTTCTCAAAGTGGCATTAATATGTCTTACTAGTTCTTTCATATCAATAGATTTTGACAAAAACAATTGCGCACCGGCTTTTTTACCCCAAAAACTATCAATTTTCTTGTCAAGAACTGTAAGTAGAATGACCGGAATTTTTCTAATTTCTTCAACATTCTTAATCATTCTGCAAAGTTGATATCCATCAATCACAGGCATCATAATATCGGACACGACAATATCTGGAACGTACTCAAATATCTTTTTATAGGCCTCACCGCCATTTGTTGCGGTTTCTACTTCAAATCCGTTATCCTTCAGCCCATCTCTCAAAAATTTTAGCTGAGTATCACTATCTTCTACTAATAAAATTTTTACAGCCATATTTTTATATATTCCAATTTTGTCTATTTTAGTATAAAATAATTATATAATAAATTGCTTAAAAAAACTATAGGAGAGAAAAAGTGTTTAACGAATTTAATTTTGGATTGAATCATAAATTTAATGTCAAATGTATTGCAGACATGACAATTTTTGTTGTCACCTGCGTTTTGTTTTTGTTTTTTGCAAAGACAAATAATATCGCGCCGTATGACACTTTTGTATTTCTTATAATTGCAATAATTCTCAACGTTTTGTCTCACATAATCACAAAACAATGGATTTCCAAAGCAATTCGTAAATCCTTATCTCGCCAATCAAAGTCTCTTACGGAAGTAACATCAGACTTTATGGAAGCATTGAATGGGCAAAAACGCTTATACGAAACTCTTACAGGAAATGCAAAAATGTTCTCTTCTCTTATAGAAAAGCTAAGAAACTTGTCAGAAGACTGTTCTGCCACAACTAAAAATGCCGAAAAGCAAGTTAGTCAGTCCATAAACTTTTCCGAGAAAGAACACGAATCAATCTCTTCAAATGCAGATAAAATGCTCGTTTTGAGACAAAAAATACAAATGATTGCGGAGTTAATTCTTGAACTTTCAGAACATTCTCAACAAATCGGAAGCACAATCAGTGTTGTTGATGATATTGCAGAACAAACAAATATGCTTGCACTAAACGCTGCGGTAGAAGCTGCAAGAGCAGGTGAGCACGGCAAAGGTTTTGCAGTTGTTGCAGGTGAAATCAGAAAACTTGCAGACGAATCAAAGCAGGCAATTACAAAAATCTCTTCACTTACGAACAGCATACAATCCACAACAAATTCAACTGTTATGGCAACAGAAGAAGGCTCAAAAGAAATTGAATCCGTTGTAAAAGATATCAACCTCGTTTCATTAAATTCAGAGACACTGCTTAATTTAATAAGAGAAATCCTCGATTCTCTTGATGTTTTAAACCAGAATGCCAAAAAGCAAAACGATATTATTGAACGTTTAAATTCAATAGATGAAGAAAATTCAAATATTGCGGAAAGCTTAAATCAAAGTATGATTTTGAGTTCAGAAAAAATTGCAAAACTTAATGATTTATCCGTAAACATTAAAGATGCAGAAAGAGAAGCGTAGGAACTTATTAATCTGAGTACCTTATTCCTTGGAAAAAGAAACGGTAGAAAATATGGACTTTGCAGGTAACGAAAATAATAAAGAGATGTTTATGCTTTTCCAAACAGAATCGGAAGAGATTATTGAACGTCTGCTTAATAAACTGTTTAGTTTAGAAGAAACTCCTGCAAACAAAGAATTGATTGAATCAATCTACAGAGATTTACACAGCCTTAAGGGCGCTGTCAGAATGGTAGGGTTTAATAATATACAAGATATTTTTCACAAGATGGAAGATATCTTTGACGCGGTTATTAACAACAAATTTACTCTTGATATTGAATCCATAAATTTAATGCTGCGTTCTGTAGAATCTGCTTCCAAATACATACAAGAATCTGCGAAAAATGAGCGTGAAATAATAGACGAAGCATTTGTCGCAATAATTTCAGCATTGGAATATATTTTGAATATTGAAATAAGTGAGCAAACCAAACCGACTCAAGATGTTCCGATTGCGCCTCAAATATCCGAAGAAGAAGTGTCAAAAATTGCAAAGCATCAAGAAGAGATTAACTATTCTTTTAATAATTGTTTTGAAATTATTGACAGTATTGTGCCGGAAGAAGAATCGCAAGATATAGTACTTTTAAAAGAAGAAGTCCAAAAAATATATGAGTATTTCAAAGAATCTAATTTATATGAAGTTAAAACATCTTTAGAAAACATCATTGCAAAAATTGATTTTGTAATGAACGCAACTAACACATTAACAATAAGCGAAATATTGGAATTACGCAATGAACTAAGTTCTGCTGCTTCAAAATTTACAACTTCTTGTATTGAAACAGAGGACGGTGGATTAACATTTTTTGATGTTGCCGAAAAAATTAACATGCTTCAAGGAAGCGGTATTTATGCAAATGAAATAAAAAATGACATATTACAACTAAAAGATAGTGTTTATAACCCAAACATCTTGGAAATAATAAGTTCAATCATTGAGATTTTGGATTTTATATCAGACAATTCCGTACAACTTGAAGAACAAATGATGTTAACCCTCAAAAGTGCAATTGAGTATTGTGCTTCACCTAATGAAAATATAGATAATGATTTGATTCTGCAACAGTTGGAAATTATGAAGCAACTTTTGGATCTAAATTATCAAAAAGATTCCGGAGTTGAAGAAATCAAGAGTATTTCCACTCAAATAGCTTCCGGCAATAAGTCTGCATCATCTACCGAAATAAAAACATTGCATGTTAGCGCGCAAAAGTTGGATTTACTTGTTAATCAACTTGGCGAATTGATTATTACAAAAATTAAAAATGAAAAAAACCTTGAAAAAATTGATTCGATTAAAAACGCAAATGAAATATGTCAGAAAGATTTATTAAAAACATCAAACTATTTGAGATATTATAACAGAAAGTATCTTCAATCCGGCAGTGGCGACCAGTATACCGGCGTATTTGTAAAACAAGTATTTTCATTGCTCTTGGATATCACACAAAATGTTTCAAGAACGATTTACGATTTGAACTCGCTTTATCGTTCATCAAAAGAAGACGATATGAAAATGCGTTTAATCATTGATGAAATGGAATCAATGGTTAAAAATATTCGTGTGTTACCGATTTCTACGGTGTTTAACTCTTTTTCTCGAATGGTTCGTGATATTGCGAATGAAAAAGGTAAAGATATTGATTTTGAAATAGAAGGCAAAGATACTTGTGCCGATAAAAAAATTATTGAAGAAATTAAAACTCCACTGATTCATATTTTAAGAAATGCGATTGACCACGGTATTGAATCTAAAGAAGAAAGAATTGCAAACGGTAAAAGCCCGATAGGAAGAATTTTACTTTCTGCAAAACAAGATGATAACAAAGTTATAATAGATGTAATAGATGACGGCCAAGGATTTAATCTTGAAAAAATTAAAGACAGAGCTGTTTCAAGAGGTTTTCTGACTCAAGAAGATATTGATTCTATGACAGATGAAGCAATAATGAACATTATCTTTTGGCCGGGATTTACCACGGGAGATTCTATTACAAGTATTTCAGGACGCGGCATCGGCTTAGATGTTGTTAAAACAAAAATTTCTCAACTTAACGGCAAAGTAAAAGTTATATCCGAATTTGGAAAAGGTAGCTGTGTTCATATAGAAATCCCTGTAACATTGACTACATTAAGAGTATTCTTGGTTCAGATTTCCGGACAAACATTTGCTATTCCTATTCAAGTTATTACAACATTTATTTTGAAAGACCAGAATGAAATCAATACAAACAATGGCATTCGTTCAATTTTGTATAACGGAAATATTATTCCGCTGTATTATTTAGCAGATATTCTTGATTTAAAACCTACGCCAAGAGGAGATAGGGAGACTATTCTTATACTTGAAGCAGACGAAAAAACAATCGGCTTGGTTGTAGATAGATTGCTTGGCGATCAGGATATTTTGCAGAAAAAATTATCACCGCCATTATACAAAGTGAAAAATATTTCCGGAATTACAAATTTGGCATCTGGTGAATTGTGTTTGATACTTAACATGCAAGATATTATGCATTTTGATTTTAACAAAGCCATTTCTCACACAAACAACCAAAAACTTTTATCAGCAGATATTTTATCATATAAGAGAATTTTGATTGTAGATGATTCGATTACAACCAGAGCTATGATGAAAAATATTCTTTTAAATATAGGATATACTGTTGATACAGCTATAGATGCAGAAGAAGCTCTTGTAAAATTAAAATTAAATCACTATGATTTAATTTTGACCGATTTGACAATGCCTAAAATTGACGGCTATGAATTTATTGAACGTTTAAAGAATGACGAAATGTATACCGACATACCTATTGTCGTTATGAGTTCTATGTCGGAAGCAAAAACCAAAAGTAAACTTAAAAAATTCAACATAGAATATTACGTTTCAAAAGAATACTTCGACCAAGATGAATTCTCAAAACAAATTAAAAAAATTCTAACAAAATACCACAGATAATTGTGTAATTAATCAGGCTTCATTTCTTCCAAAATATCATTAAAAACACTTTCCCAATCACCAAGCTTGTGTTGACGGAATAATTTTACGCTGTTATACCAGTCACATACACTCAAATCCGTATGCCATCTCCAATTAACTTCGTAAGGAAGCGCAATCCAACAAGGTATTCCCATCGCTCCGGCAAGGTGTGCGAGAGAAGTGTCATTACATATTACTAAATCAAGGTTGCTTAACGCTGCAGCCGTTTGTGAAAAATCTTTTAATTCTTCTCCGACATTGATAATGCCCTTTAATTCCTTGATATCTTCTGAACCTTCAAAAGTCTGGAAAGAATAGTACTGCGTATTTTCAACCTGCATCAGCGGCTTGAAATATTTTGTCGGAATAACTCTGTCTTGGTCATAATATGTATTTCCTTGCCATTTAATCCCAACTTTAATTTTGTCGTTATTAAAATATCTGGTCTTATACATTTCGGCAAGTTGTTTATTTGGTCTGATATATCCTTCCGGATACGCAAAAACTCTATCACCTTTCAAGCCCAAAATGTAAGGAAGGCTTAGAAGTGGTGCGTGTACATCAAATTCCATATCACATTCCGGAATATATTTGTCAACTATTTCATCTATTCCTAAAGGATTATCACGAAATAGTGGTACAAGTTGTTTTTGTGGGTGAAAAATTATTTTTTTACATCTTTCTGCAAGTAACGGTAAATATCTTGCAAACATAGTCACATCACCAAAGCCTGCTTCATAATAAACATAAATAGTTTTATCTTTAATATTTTCACCTTTCCATACATTATCTAAAGTTGCTTTATTTGGATAGGTTTTATTTTGAAGCATTACGGCAGTTTCTCTGCACAAGCGGCTTTCAAATAGCTTAAGTCCTTTGTCATAATTTTTCAAACGCATTAATGCAAGCGCAAGAAAATAATCAGTATCTCTATCATTTGGTGCAATTTTTTTACAGATTTTTAATGCAGAAAGTGCGTTTTGCGTCTCACCTTCAATGCTGTATAAATGTGATAAATTAAACCAAGCAGTATGAGATGCCGGATTTATTTTAAGCGCAAGATTATAATATTTTATAGCTGCCTTAAGATTTTTTATATTCTTATACGCAAGCGCAATATTGAATAAAAGCGAAAAATTATTGGAAAATTTATCCATAACTTCTTTTTCACGTTTTACAATTTGCTTGTATAAACCCGCTCTGACATAGGCTTGAAACAATGTTTCATAAAAATACTCGTTCGGATTTAACTCAACAGCTTTTTCAATCCAATTAATAGCAGAAATAACATCACTTTGTTGAAGTTTTAAAACTCCAAGAAGATTATAAATTTCCGAATTTTTTTCGTCCATCTCTAACGCTTCCAAATAAGCGCTTTCTGCTTCATCAAGCTTATCATCCTGATGATAAGAAAATCCAAGACTAATCAATTTTTCTACATTATCATTTAAAACGGACATTTATTGAACCTGTTATGTTTGTAACAATTTTAATTATACCCGAAATTTAAGAAAAAATCATGCACTTAATAAAAACAATTGAAAACTAATTTTTTATTCCGTTAAAACTTTGCATTGCTTGATAAGAGCTTCTAACGAGCGGGCCGATTTGGAAATTCTTAAACCCAATTTTACGTGCAAGTTCTTTTAACTCTTCAAATTCCTCCAAAGTATAATATTTTGCAACTTCCAAATGTTGTTTTGATGGCTGAATATATTGCCCGATTGTAATAATATCAACTCCGGCATGCTTAAGGTCAAGGAGAGTTTCCTCTATGGTTGTTCCCTCTCCTAACAGGAGAGACCCCGAAGAGGCGAGGTTAGAGTGAGGTGAAATTCTTTCACCGAGACCAACCATCAGCCCTGATTTTGTTACAATATCTGAATTCTCTTTTATGTATCTCAAAACCTCTAACGAGCAATTATAATCACCCTGCGGGCGTGCAGTTTTGAATACGGAACGCACTGTTTCTATGTTATGGTTAAAAACATCAGGATGTGCCGAAATAATTGTATCAAGCGCCTGCTTGTTCCCTTTCATATCGGATGTTAAGATTTCAATTTTTGCGTCACAAACTTTACGTATTTCTTCAATACAGTTTTTGAAGTGTTCAGCGCCGCCGTCCGACAAATCATCTCTGGTTACAGAAGTAATAACCGCGAATTTTAATCCCAATTCTTTTACTGCTTCTGCAATGTGCCTAGGCTCTTCTAAATCCAAAGGTTCCGGACGAGCCGGAGATATATTACAATAACGACAATTTCTGGTGCAAACATTTCCCATAATCAAAAATGTGGCGGTGTTTTTTGCATAGCATTCCGCTTTATTCGGACATCTTGCACCCTCGCAAACCGTATTCAAACATTTTGTTTTTAAAATTTTTCTGACGTTTTTTGTTGTTTCCGTATCAACAATCGGTCGTTTTAAATATTCAGGTAATCGCGGCATTTTCTTTTCCTCTTTTGAGTTATTATATTAATCCTTCGCACAAAACGAATCTGCCCAAAGGTTGAACTTCACAATAGTTTTTCATAGAATCTACCAAACATTTATTTTCGCAAAAACCTCCTGATAAATAAATCTTTTCAGGTTTTTTGCAGAAATTCCAAGCATTAAAAGCAATTCCATGAACAAATTTTGAAATAGCTTCAGCAGGTTTCACTCCTGCTGAAATCGAATCCATTATTTTTTCCATACCAAATATTCCGCAAGTTACTGCAAATTTTTCAGGATTAAATTCCAACTCACTCGATTTAACATTATAAAATTTTAGTAACATTTCTACTGTTGCGCCGGTTGAACTTGCGCAGGACGTGTTCCAGTCCATATCTTTAAACTTTCCGTTTTTAAACTTAATCCATTTAGCATCACGACTTCCTAAATCCAAAACAACAGCTTCTTTTGCTTCGGAAATTTCTTTGATTTTTTTAGCTCCCTGAGCAAGTGCTATAATCTCGTTTTCACTTGCACTTGCCATGTGTCCGCAAGAACGGTCAGGACTAATTCCGAGCGTTTTTACAATAGCAGATGGCAAAATATAGAAATACTTTTCATTTTTTGCACAGAACAAATATTCCTCATCAAAGAGCTTTGTGTCTGTAATTATTTTTGAATATGTAGTTCCGGCATCTAAATAAATCATAGGTCTTGAAACATTATAATATGGAAGTTAAACTAAAGTCTACCCTTAGCAGGCTTGAAATTTTTATAAAATGAGTTAAAATAAGAATACAGGCAAGGGTGAAGCGACACCCTTACCGCCCGATTAACGGGTTTGTAAAATAAGAACTAATGTTATTACTAGCATTAGTTCTTGTGCTGTGATATCGACTAACATTCAGACCTCCTTTCTTGTCGAAAATCAGCGCAAATCTTAATCAAAAATCTTTAGCCTGTATTCTATTTTAAATGTGCTTTAATTATTTTAATTAAAAATTGAAAAATAATCAATGGATTTTCCAAAAACAATCTCTTATTTTTGTATTATAATTAAGCTTATGGA
>CAZCZF010000047.1:0-14329 GCA_964503025.1 uncultured Vampirovibrio sp.
AAAATATACAGGATACATTTGTGAAAGAAGGAAGATATATGACAGATAAAGAAGAAATGGGTGCTTCACTTTTCAGCCGCTCTTTAGACCTAATGGAAAACGACCCGCTTGAAGAAATTTTTGCGCTGAACATTGGCGACTTTATTTCTGAATATTTGATTTCTGAAGATTTAGCTAACAAAATCGGAAAAGATGTTAAGGATAAATCGGAAAAATTGAAATCTCAATTAAAAGAATTGATTTCCATTTATTCTCTTGATAACACTCTTTGCGTTTTAGGGTTTGATTCTCAGGATGAATATGTTGTTTACAATTCCATTGCCAAAACTCTTACACAAATTTTGGATGTAGACGCTTGTCATATCTACCTTACACCTGAATTTACAAAAGGACTTCACTTAGAGGACAAAGTTCTTGGGCTCGTTGGTTCTTCTGTCGATTTTGATGAAGATATTTATGCCAAGAAACTCGGGTATTCTTCTGACGAAAAATCAATTGTTGTAAAAGCATTTAATACATTGGAGAAAATTCAAATCAAAGATATTTCAAAGATTGATAACTTTATTCCAAAGTACGAACTCAGAGAGTTTGACGCAAAATCACTCGTTGTCGTTCCAATGCACAACAACGCTCACACCGTTGGTGTTATAGTTATCGAAAATTATAAAGAAAAAACTATCAAAAGAGCTTACATGAACCTTTTGGAAACGATTGGCAGACTGTTCGGAACATCCATGCATCTTCAAAAAACCATTGAAGAAACAGAAATTTTAATATCAGAAGATAGCGTTTTTGCGGAAGAACTCCAACACAAAAGAGCTGAATTAACAGCGTTAATTGGTGATTTGGGAGTTCAGCAACAAGCGTTTGTAGAAAAATTAGCAAAAGCTGTGGATGAAAAAGGACAATATAAAGTTGCACACTCTCAAAACACCGCAGAATTAACGAAAAAATTATGCAGACAGCTTAACTTGAATGAAAAAACCACCGATTTGGTATATTATGCAGGATTGTTGCAAAATATCGGTAAAATCACTCTTCCTGAATCACTTTTCTCAAATAAAGGCAAACTATCAAAAGAAGAGTGGGAAAAATTACAAAACCACCCAAATGTTGGTGTTAACCTATTGATGAATATTAACTTCTTGTCAGAAGTAATACCTTATATTCATTATCATAAAGAACGTTGGGACGGAAAAGGCGAGCCGGAAGGTTTGAAAGGTAATTCAATTCCGTTTGGTTCAAGAATCATTGCAGTTGCAGACGCTTACACTGCCATGACTTCGGATAGATCATACCGTAAAGCAATGGAAAAAGACGAAGCTCTTGCTATCATAAAAGAAGAAGCAGAAAGTAAATGGGACCCTACGGTTGTAAACGCTTTGTTTGAAGTAATAAATGCCTAGTCATCAAACTTTCCATTCCAACATTTGCGCAGTAAATCAGAGAGTGGATTAATTTCTGTGTGCATAAATGGCAGCCGAAAGAAATTGCGTTTCCGATATGGACTTTTCAAAATAAAATTTTGATTTATTGCCAGCTTATTCTTATCTAAATTCTCAATAAACCTTTTTGAAACATCACAAGCTACTGCTTCAAATGGATTTTTAGAGGCATATTCACAAATTGTATCAAGCAAGTGTTTGTTTTTTGCGCTAAAATGCAGTGTATAATCTGAGCTTAAATATGGATATTTAGAATTTAAATTTACACCAAATGGGGATGAAAAAATTAATTCAACCAATGATGCAATAGAAGTTTTTAAAGCAGTATTGGAAATTTTGCATGATGAGAAATTAGCACCAAATACATTAGAATCAATTAAAGATTATGAAAAAAGACTTTATAATGAACGACTTAATAAGAATTTTGATGATGAAAAGACTCATGAAATTCTTAAAAATTATAGAAATGAGGTTTTTAAGATTTATGAGCTTATTGATGATATAAAATTTGAAGATATTAAAAGAAAAATAGAACAAATTTTATTTGAACAAAATCCGGTAATAATAATCAATGAAGAAATTAACCCTTATAAAGTTAAGGGTAAAACTGTAAATAATAATATAATTAACTGTTGATAAAAAGCATGAAAGATTTTAAATTATGGTACTTAAAATTAATACAATTGGTTTAAGTCGGTTTGTACCGAATACATTAAATATAAAAAATAGTAAAAAAATAAATGAATCCACTAAAATAGAATTTTTGCCATTGGTAACTACACCACTAGTTGCATATATACAATCAAAAACATCACAAATTCATCAACTCGAATGGTTACATAGATGACGATGGTAAAGATATTTGTCGCAAGAAAGGAATAACTAGCTTCAAAGGCTCCCCAGACGATGGCGTAGATGATTCAATTCTGGAGTCTGACCCTGAGCTAGCGCGAGACATTCGTGAACTTGAATCAATAGATACCAGCTTATCGCCTGAACTTCAGGAATATCGAGACTTACCAGATTTCGATAATCCAAGAGAATTATTAGAATTTTTTATTGGTGATAAATTACCTGATGATGTCATTTTAGATTGGGATTTTTGGTCTGTGTTAGAAACCATGTGGGATGAACTTTTAGATATTGGAGATTGGTTGTAATGCTTAAAATCTCACAAAAATTAAATTATTTTACAAATGTCAATATTTTTTCTCATTTCAAAAATAAACAAAAAATGCCGGTCGTTAAGAAACCTCTTGTTTCATATCAGTTATTTGAAGAACAAGAGTTTGACTCAGAAGAAATGATAAAAATTATAGGAAAACAAGCTGCAAAAACCACATCCTCTATGCTTGGACTTTCTGGATTTTTTTCTGCCATATCTGTTTTATCTGAAGCTAAAAGAGAAGTAGAAACAAAACAAAAGCAAAAAAGCGAAGAAATTTCTTCTACACCAACACAATGTTTCGAAAAAAACAAAGAAACTTATGAAGATAATGATGATGACACGAGTTATGTTTACCATGAGAAAAAAAATCTTTATTTGTAAGGTTTATGTCCAACTTTGCAAATAATGTTTCCAACATAATGGATAGTATCCAAGACTGGAACTATAGAATGAAGGCAAGGAAAAGAAGAAAAAAACGCATGACACATGAAATGTACAATGAGCTGAAATATAAGATTATAGATAATGACTTGCAAGCTATGCTAGATAAAAAACTGGTTTCAAGGATTTTATCATCCAAAAAAATATCTGCGAAAAAACTAAAAAAAGTCCTAGAAAAAACCAATATATTGATAGAAGAGAAAAAACTTGAAGAAAAAAGAATTCAGGAACAAAATAGATTAGACAAATTAAAATCATCCTATGCATGTAAACTAAATCAATATAAGAATATGTTTGCCAGTGGGGATATGCATCCCGAATTGCCAGAATTGTACAATTATCAGAATTATACATTTTTGCAACTCCAAGAGGCAATGAATAAATTATCTAATCTCATAGATCATCAAAATATAATAAATACTATAAAAAAAAGATATCAAGTGGGAGCAGAGCACTACGCGAATAATAATGAAAATCATAAATTAAAAAGTAAACTACCTGGAGAAATTAAACCAAATTATAAGAAAAGTGAAGGTAGGGAATATAGAAAGGAATTAAAAAGGCTTTGTAAATTATTTTTAATTCAATCTAAAATAGTAGGAGAGTCTGTCGATGATTTTAAAAATATCTCTAAAACATATTATCGTTCTGCAAAAAATAAAATTGAGGAAATCTATGAATTAAAAGGCGATTTGAGATTCGCAGAAATGATACCATTTGTAGGTGTACTTCCAAAGGCTGTGCGTGTTGCAGATCAATATAATCTTACACAATGTATTCTTCATGACTTTAAGGATATTACTCAAAAATATGTAAAAAATGGTATTCAGCTAAAAATAAAAAAGTATGGAGAACAATATGATAAAATAGATGAATTTACAAAAACTCACAAACACTCATCTAAAGATAAACAATATACTGAAATAATGTTAAATATGATAAATAATGTAAAAAAAGAACATCTTGATATTTATGCTAAATTATATTCAAATTTTATGCAAGCCGGTTTATCTATTAAACATATTTGTTATAACATAAGATTGAAAGATGGTATGTCAATAGCAATAAAAACAGTTAAAGTACTTCACGCTCTCGGCTAGACGCTTTTTGCTAACGCATTATAAATTTCTTCATCTACTTTACCAGTGTCTACATCTTCTCTAATCACAGTCAAAGCTTCGTCACGACTCATTGCCGGCTTATAGCTTCTTTCTTCTTTTAAAGCAGAATATTTATCAGCTACACTTAGTATCTGAGTTGAAACACTCGGTTCAAAACCGCCTTCAACAGCAGGATAGCCATTTCCATCCACGTTTTGATGATGGTATTTCACCAAATTAAGTACATTTTCATTTATTTCACCACCCTGTTTTGCAGAAAGACTCTTCAAAAACTCATATCCCAACTCAGAATGAAGTTCCATAATCTGCCGTTCCTGTTCATTAAGCTTTCCGCTTTTATTCAGAATTTTATCAGGAATAAAGATTTTGCCGTAATCATGCAACATTGCAGCCTGCTGTAAATCAGACAAATTAATATTTGCCTTTATTTCTTGAGGAAGAGCTGAATAAATTTTTGCCACAGTTACCCTCGTATCCATAAGATGTCCTTTTTGCAAGTTTTCCAACTCTTTGGTATTCACTTCCAACCGTAAGTCATTTTCTTTTAAAATATCCATTAATCTCGGATTTGATTTTGCAATCTGCATTATCGCGGTTTTGTCATTATTTCCGTAAAGCGGATTTGTACAAAACGAATCTTGCGCAGGATTGCTCACGACGGGGTGATATGCCGTATTCGAGCGGAATTGCACCTTCGGAATATTCAAATTATTTAGTATCGGGGAATTACATACAAAATTCATCACACACCTGTAGTTATATAAAGTATTTTTTTAATGAAAAATTGCAATGTAGACAGTCAAATGTAATAAATTGTTACATTTGATTTCTTAATACCACTCCGCACCCCGTTTTTATCAACCAAGTTCTATCAGTGGCAAATTATATTCTTCTGCCAGTTTCTGCACCTTGATATCATAATTTATCGCAGTGGTTTTTACACCACACTTTATTGCAACAACATTAGCATGAAACCGCATGCCAATAAGACATTCCAGATTTGAAATCACTTCAAAAACGTCATTTATGGAAAGTCCACTTAAAACTTCCACCTCAGAACAATCCTTAAGCAATCGTGCAAACTTTTTACAAACATCCAAATCCACACTGTCCTGCAATGAAATAATTTGTATTTTTTTATCAGAATAATTATCACATACCGTTTGGGCAAGCGAATTTAAAAATTCGTCAGTAAGGGTCGGGAAATCTCTCAATTGAATTCCTACTGTTCCTTTTTTATTTTTTTGCGGAAGTTCCAAACCAAAAACAGGGTCTTGCACAAGCTCTGATTTAATCCCCCATGACTCAAGTAATTCTTGTGATTTTTTATCACGAACGGATATTTTGGTTGCACCTTTTAAAGCAATTTTAGTAAAAAATTGTCCAAGCTTAGAATTAATCGGCCCAATACCTTGTGCAAATATCTCGACTTTTTTGCCAAGAGCAAATGCGGTAAAAATCACACCAAGGTAATAGACAAGGCTCTTTAAACTTGTTACATCCTGTAAAAGACTTCCCCCACCGGAAATCAACACATCTGCGTCTTTTAAGCTCGCAAAAAAATTAAGCATTCCGCAAGAATCGACCCCGTGAAGCTTTTTTGTACGTTCAGGATTAGAAGAAATCAACGTTATTTTTTCTGCACCGTTCTTCTTCAAACGCTCCGTCAAAACTCTTGCAATCGCTTCATCACCAAAATTATCGAATCCGATGTATCCGGATACAACGTATTTTGTCATTGGATATTCTCCATAACCGCATTTTTGTATGGTATTGCCTGAATTGCACCATAATTTTGAGTCTGGAGTCCAGAAACAACTGCTGCAAATTTCATAGCCTCAGCAGGTGCATAACCATTTGTTAAGGCATACAAAAATCCGCCGTTAAACACATCTCCGGAAGCAGTTGTATCAATTGCTTTTTGGCTGTTATAAAATTCCGTAAAAGTAATTTCACCCTTATATCCCGTATAATATCCGTTATCAATGTGAGATTTTACGACAACAATCTTAACTCCTCTATCCCAAAAATATTTCATCACCTTGTCCATAGATTCAACTTCATACAACCTTTGAGCGTCATTTTTCAAGCTCAAAAAGATAATATCCGTATAATCCACAATTTCTTCAAAATATTCTTTTGTATCTGAAGAGTTCATAAAACAGGAAGTGTAATTTGGGTCATAAGCCGTCAGAACATCGTTTTCTTTTGCCAATTTGAATGTTTCTCTGATTAATTCTCTGGAACTTGCACTCAAAGATTGCACCACTCCTGTAGAATAAACGAGTTTAAGATTTTTTATACACTCTTCAGAAATATCCTCAATAGAAAGTTTTGTAGCCGCGGTTTTACGTTTGTAGTACAAAAGCTCTTTCTTTTCCGGAGTTCTTGAAACAATATACATTCCATTTTGCTCTTCGTTTGATTTAATAAGCGAAGTATCAATATTTTCTTTTTCAAGACTGGAAATAATAAATTCGCTGAATCCGTCATTTCCTACTTTTGTAAGATACGTAACATTTCCACCTAATCTCGCAATTGCAACAGCGGTTGTAACAGTATCTCCTCCGAAAAATTTATTCAGAGTAGAAGTATCTGCAAGCGTACCGTTAGAAGAAAGTTCAATCAGACACTCTCCAATAACCGCAATATCTATCTTTGAGTCCATTCAGAAAAATCCTTAACTTCTTTTATAATTTCTTTTGTTCGAGCAGTGATTTCTTTTGGTGTAAATCCCAAATAAAAATCTCTTCCGACACCCACAGCAGCAGCTCCTGCTTTAATATAAGTCACAACTTCACCGAGTTTGATGTTACCCATTGGCATTAAACTCAAGAACGGCATTTGTCTCAAAATATTTTCAATATATTGAACACCACCCATAGCCTCAGCAGGATATAATTTAATTAACGGAATTCTTGATTTCCAAGCATTGTATGCCTCATTGGCAGTTGAAGCACCTGCAATAAACGGAACACGCATATTCTTAGAAATCTTCACCATATTCATCTGAAAAATCGGTGAAGCTATAAGTTTTGCACCGCTTTCAAAAGCCGCATCCGCTTGCATTGAAGTAATTATACCGCCGGCACAAACATTCGCAAATTTTGAAACTTCATTAATTGCCTTAAACAAAGACGGGTTTTCTACATTAATTTCCAACACTCGTATACCGCCGTCAACAAGAGCTTTTGAAATTTCTATTGCTTGTTCCGGCTCTTTGCTTCTTATTATCGGATAAATTTTGTCTTGTTTGATAATTTCTATATAATTTTCACTCATTTGTATGTATTCCTTTATTTAAAACTATTATATCATAGAAAGGGAATAAGCAATGAAATAAGGTAAAAACATGAATAAAATTAAGTCAGTATTATTCGGTATTATTATTCTTATAGGATTAATTTTTGTCTATCTTGTGACCTATAATTTTGTCGAGCCAAAAGGGTACGACTTTATGATAAAACATGTAACCGCTGAAAAACTGCCGTTTGACAACAAACGGGTTTACGGAAGCAATGACATTGTTCTCGTAGTCATAGACAGCAAAACTGATGCGAAATATCGTTATCCGTGGAAAAGAGAATTATACAGCAAAATTCTCGACTATTTCACGGAATACGCACATCCTGATGTTGTCGTTTTTGACGCATTTTTAACTACGTTAGATAACGACAATCCGCAATCGGATAAAAAATTTTTTAATTCCATAAACAAAATGGATAACCTCGTAACCGGATTTATGCCATCAGTGAGAGGTTGGGATGATGAAAAATTCGGAGAAGCTTACGACAAAGCTTTCAGCAAATACTCAATTAAGGCGCAAGATAAAAGAAAAACGTACAAATATTTTTATTCCAGCCTTATTCCGTTCCCGCAAGCATATCTTAATGCAACAAAAAATGTCGGTTCAATCCACATGTTACCTGGGTTCATTAACGGCAACCTTAATACTTATTCAATAGATGAAATCATAAGAACGCAAGAATATTTTTTCAACTACAAAGGAAATATATATCCTTCACTTGCGTTAAAAACATTTTTGCTTAAAAATAACAATCCGGAAATGATAATAACAGATTCGTCAATTTATTTTCCGGAACTTAATTATAGAATTAAACATAAAACAACACCATTCTGGTCGGTTACTCCGAGAAAGTTTTATAAACTTTATAGTAGCGGATATTCACACGCAAAAATCTCAGCACTTGATATAATGGATTCCTACGACAACATAAAATCCAACAAAAAAACAATCGTACCACCGGAATTTTTTGAAGGAAAAATCGTTGTTATAGGTGCGAATGTACCTGCTGCCACGGGACTTAATGATAACAAAAATACTCCGATAATTCCAAATCATCCGGGGGTTGATGTTCAAGCAAGC
Organism: uncultured Vampirovibrio sp.; assembly: GCA_964503025.1. GTDB lineage: Bacteria > Cyanobacteriota > Vampirovibrionia > Gastranaerophilales > Gastranaerophilaceae > CAG-196. The sequence continues at coordinate 8,563 of CAZCZF010000047.1, forward strand.
GCGATTGATAACATTATCCACAACGACTTTTTAAAGGTTATTCCGAATTGTGTAAACTTTTTAGCAACACTTCTTGGAATGCTAATTGTATATTGTGTTATAAGAATGAACGATTTATTGAAGTCAATCACGCTTTCACTCGCAACAATTGTATCCTACATTCTTATCAGCGCGCTTTTCTTCTACTTCGGAATTGTCGTTAATGTGGTTACACCGCCTGTAATGTTTGTAATTACAATGCTTATCGGATATACGCATAAATTTATTCTTGAAAACAGAAGCAAAGAAAAAGTTAAGTCCGCAATGGGCAAATACATGTCACAAGACGTAATGAAACGTGTCATTATGAATATTGATAACCTTGGCTTAGGGGGCAAAAAAGCCGTTGTTACCGTCCTTTTTTCTGACATCAGAGGATTTACTTCCATGTCAGAAACAATGTCCGCTCAACAAGTCTCTGAAATTCTTAATGAATATTTTTCTGAAATGGAGCCTATTATTACAAAATACAACGGAATTATCAATAAGTTTATCGGTGACGCAGTAATGGCAATATTTGGAGAGCCGATACAGGATAAAAACCATGCTGCAAATGCCGTAAAATGTGGTTATGAAATGCAACTGAAGGTTAAAGAACTGCAAAAAAAATGGGTAGCGGAAGGCAAGCCGAAAATTGAAATTGGAATCGGAATTAATACGGGCGAAGTATTTGTCGGAAATATCGGCTCGATTAACCGAATGGAATACACAGTCATCGGTGACACAGTAAACCTCGCGAGTCGACTGGAGAGCTATAATAAAGTGTACAAAACCAAAATGCTAATCAGTCCATCCACGTATGAAGCGACTAAAAACATCATAGACGTTGTAAAAATTTCCGATGTTGAGATAAGAGGCAAAGCACACAAAATTGATATTTATGAAGTTCTAAAATGTCAAGAATAAGTAACTAAACCGCAATGCCATTTAGATATCCGCTTGTAATCCATCCCTAAAATCCATACAGTCTAAGACTTTAATGGAATCCATTTGATATTTGCTACCATCGCCAAATCCATTCCCCGAAACAGCTCCTTTAAAATTCTCCTGCACAATTTTTAGTACCGAATCATTAAATCGCCAAAAAGGGTACGCAAAAAATTCAAACCCGTTTTTGTCAAAAATTTTTAATCTTTTGCTCGGTACAATCTCTTTTTTCAGTATTTTGATATCTGAAATTTCATGCAATTTCAGGTGGGTTTTGCCGTGGTACTGCAACCTTGCTCCACTCCTTACAAGCTTGATTAAATCAAGGCTATTAAGCCCCCCCCCCCCCGAGGTGGAGAAGCTCGCTCATGCGGATTCTCTTTATGTTACACGCGCTAATAAAACACTCAAACGGCAAATTATATTTTTGCAAAATCGGAAGAGCATTTTTTAAAACATTTTTGTATCCGTCATCAAATCGCAACACAATTTGCTTTGGATTCAAAGAGTCATATTCACTTAAATACACAAAACTATAATTTTGAGAAATCAGATTTTTTACTTGTTTTTTAAAACTTTCAACACTGCATTCGTTTTCTGTAGTGCTTGTTTCTGTAATTGAATGATAGGTTAAAATCATTATTTCTTCCTCAAAAACGCTTTAATCTGTTTCATAACACCAACTTTAACTTTTCTTTTAGAAAATTTATTTGCAAACTTCTTTTTCTTTTCGTCATATTGCTCATTGCTTTCTTGAAGTCTTGATGACATAAATGCCTTCATATCCTCATTAAGCCACTCGGTTCCGTCATCACAAACGCGATTTCTGATATCAGCATAAACAAAATCCGTAAAATCAGGAATGTTGCCCAGCGTCAAAAATGCGTGTGCATTATAACAATGTGGTAAACCACAGTTGCAACCAATTGCGCAAAGCTTTAATTTTTCATCAACATTATTATAAATGTTATCCAATTTCTTACCGCGATAGCATTGAATTACATCTCCGTTTTCCAAGTCCAGACAAAAACTCCATTCTCCGGCATAGCAAAACTCTTCTCTTTTTTCTCCAAAAACAGGAAGCTTAAACTTAAACATGCCGGAATCAAACTGTTCCCATATTTTAGCATATTCATCTCTGGAATAATTTGTCAATATCGGAATATCACCGCTATTTTTTCTTCCGATTGTGATATGCGGAAGCGCATGCAAATATTTCATCGAATATTCTTTTGCTTCTTCCAAATATGGAATAATCTCATCATTTGATGTTATTTCAAGACTGAAAGATGCACCCGCATTTTTAATTTTTAAAATATTCTTAAAGAAACTATCCAATTGTTTTGTTCTTTTCAATTCTAGAAATTGATACGAAAATTTTACGAACAAATGTTTTAACAAATCCTTATCAAAAGAAACTAATTCATCAAATCTTTTTGATAAAGTTCCGTTAGTAATAAGTGAAACATAGTGACCTTCTTCCAATAAAGCTTTTGTAAAATCAATTGTATATTTAGGTATCAATGTTTCACCACCGCCACAAAGATTCATCAAGCAGGTTCCGCCTAATCTTTCTTTTGACAAAGCCTTCTTGGCAGTATATTCTGCACTGTATTTTAGAGGTTTAACCTTTTCCTCAAATTTACCTTCTTGAGTTATATAACAATAGTGACATCTCAAATTACAAGTCGCCACAGGTATGTGACAATCTATAAATCTTTTTATCTTATCTGCCATCTCTATATCCTTTCAACTAAATTAAAACTATCTTCAAAATTCAAAAACTTATTTGAAAAACCTCACAAAATTGAAACAAACAACTATTGTATAAATACAATAACAGCACAATTATAACATTTATAATGTATTCATGCAACAGAAAAATGAAAAAACTCAACTTTTTGCAAATATTGTCGGTGCAACTATTACAAAATTACGTTCAGAAAAAAATCTTTCCATAAACAAATTTGCACACGAATATGATTTAGATGTAGGCAATACAAGCCGCGCAGAAAGAGGCAGTATTGAAATTAAGCTCGTTACATTCTACAAGATTGCAGAAGCACTTGGAATGTACCCATCAACACTGCTTAATATAATAGAACAAAATTTAGGTAATAATTTTCACTTTTATGACGAATAATAAAATAGGATTGGTTAAATTCAACCAATCCTATTATTGCTAATTCTTAAGTTCTTCCTCAACTTTTGCGAGAATTTCATCCAGCTTAGAAGCGTCTTTAACTCCGCCTTGAGCAAAATTAGGTCGTCCGCCGCCGTTTGCTCCGGTAAATCTTGCGATTTCACCTACAATCTTACCGGCATTTACACCTGATTTCACAAAACTATCGCTTACTTTCGCAGCAACCATTCTTTCATTAGCAAGAACAATTATACTTTCACCAAGTCTGTTGCCAAGAAGCTCAATACCGGCTTTAACAGCGTCACCATCAAAGTTTTCAATCTTTGATATAAACAATTTTCCGCCTTGAATATCTTGAGCTTTTGAAATAAATGTAGCAAACTTACCTCTTGCCATCTCAGCTTTCGTTTGTTCGAGCTGTTTTTGAAGCTCTTTATTTTCTTCTGCAAGTTTTTCAACACGTCCAAGCACTTCTTCTGTATGAACCTTAAAGCGCGCTTCCAACGTATCCGAAATTTTCGCTTTATTATTCAAATATTCAATAGCAGCATTTGAAACAACAAGTTCAATTCTTCTTGTACCTGCTGCAATTGCACCTTCTGAAACAATTTTAACCAATCTCAAATCAGCCGTATTAGATGCGTGAGTACCTGCACAAAATTCTCTTGATATAACTTCTTTTTCTTCTTCCTCGTGAGAACAATTGCATTCACCACTACAAGAAGTACATTTGTGAGCACCTCCGATACTTACAACTCGTACAACATCTTCGTATTTTTCGCCAAATAAAGCTGTCGCACCCGTAAGTCTCGCTTCTTCAATATTCATCACATCTGTATTAACCGGAAGTTTCTCACCAATCCAATCGTTCATTATTTTTTCGGTTTTAAGAATTTCATCAGGAGTCATTGCTCTTGAGAACGTAAAGTCAAAACGCATTCTATTCTCTTCTACTTGAGAACCAGCCTGTTTAACTTCATCACCCAAAACCTTTATCAATGCAGCTTGAAGCAAGTGAGCTGATGTATGGTGAACTCTGATTTGCGCTCTTCTTTCAGAGTCAATTTGCGCAAATACATAATCACCTATATTAACTTCACCTACAGCTATCTGGCATCTGTGAACAAACAAATGATTAACCTTAAATGTAGTTAAAACTTCTGCCTTCAAGTTTTCATTCACAATATAACCGCTGTCACCGACTTGACCACCGCATTCTGCATAGAATGGAGTTCTATCAAGCACAATGTCAACATATCCATCACCTTCTATTGTTGCTAGGATTTTAGCCTGTGCACAATCAACAAGGTAACCAACAAACTCAGTAGAGCCAACTTGCTCTTCAACCTTTGCATACTTAATATCACCTGTCACAGAGATTTTTTCAGTTGCAGCTTTTGCACGTTCTTTTTGCTCCTGCATAGCTGCCTTGAATCCGGCTTCATCAACTCCAAGTCCGTTTTCTTCGGCAATTTCTCTTGTCAATTCAAAAGGAAAACCGTAAGTGTCATAAAGTTTGAAAGCACTTTCGCCATCAATATCTTTTTTCTCCGCAATAAACTCATCGAGCATTTTATACCCTCTATCAAGAGTTTTTGCAAAACGTTCTTCTTCTTTTTTAATTACGTCAACAATCTTAGCCTTATTCTTAACCAAATCAGGATAAGCTTCCCCGTAATTTTCAACAACCGTATCGACCAATTTATACAAGAACGGCAAATCCATTCCCAAAATCTTACCATGACGAAGTGCACGTCTCAAAATCATTCTCAAAACGTAGCTTCTGCCTTCATTTCCCGGAATAACTCCATCTGAAATTAAGAAAGAAACGCATCTTGCGTGGTCTGTTATAATACGCAAAGAAATATCAGTCTTATCAGATTTTTTGTAAGGAACACCACTCATTTCAGAAACTTTATCCAAAATCGGTCTCAAAAGGTCGGTTTCAAAAGTTGAAGCAACACCTTGGCAAACCATTGTTATACGTTCCAAGCCCATGCCCGTATCAACATTCTTCTTTTCCAAAGGTGATTGATTACCTTCTTCATCTTGATAAAGCTCTGTAAATACCAAATTCCAGATTTCCACCCATCTGTCGCATTCGCAAGTATCAATACCGCAATTTGGATCATCGCATTTATACTCTTCACCTAAATCATAGTGAATTTCCGAGCAAGGCCCGCAAGAACCTGAAGCCCCCGGAGGTCCCCAGAAATTATCCTTTTTACCTTTTCTCTTGATACGTTCAGCCGGAACTCCAATGCTTCTCCAAATATCAAAAGCTTCGTCATCCGTTTCGTAAATTGTAATCCACAATCTGTCCTTATCAAGCTTAAGAACTTCTGTTACAAACTCCCACGCCCAAGGTATAATTTCTTTTTTATAATAATCTCCAAACGAAAAATTACCGAGCATTTCAAAAAAAGTGTGGTGACGAGGAGTTCTTCCAACATTTTCAATATCAGAATCTTTACCGCCTGCTCTTGCACATTTCTGACAAGAAGTCGCTCTTGCCGGTTCATAAGGTGATTTTTGAATACCTAAAAATATCGGCAAAAATTGTAACATACCAGCTGTCGTTAAAAGCACGGTCGGATTATCCGGAACCAAGCTTGAACTCTCTACAACTGTATGTTGATGTTTATCTTTAAAATAATC